>CAUSOO010000147.1:0-2514 GCA_963533245.1 uncultured Neisseria sp. | reverse complement strand
TCATCGCCATCCTGATTGCCAGCATCAACATCTTCGGCGGCTTCTTCGTAACGCGTCGGATGTTGAACATGTTTAGGAAAGGGTAAACCATGACTTTAGCCTATTGGTGCATCCTGATCGCATCGCTGCTGCCGCTGTTTTGTTCCTTCATCGCCAAAGCGCAGGGCGGTTTTCAGCCGTCGGACAACCGAAATCCGCGCGATTTCCTCGCCCGCACGCAAGGCTTGTCGGCGCGCGCCAATGCCGCGCAGCAAAACGGTTTTGAAGTGTTCGCCCCGTTTGCCGCCGCTGTTTTGGTGGCACACGCCACAGGCAACGCCGAACAAGCGACCATCAACCTTTTGGCAGTATCGTTCATTGCCTTCCGCATCGCTTATATTTTCAGCTATCTGAAAGACAAACCGAGCCTGCGTTCGGCAATGTGGACGGGCGGATTTGTCTGCACCATCGGGCTGTTTGTAGCCGCTGTCTGACAGCGGGGTCGTCTGAAAACGAGCGACGTAAGTTTTGGCAACACCGTTTCAGACGACCTAGAAGTCAGCTTTCAAATATAAGGAGTTCGATCATGAAAGCAAAATGCCTGTGCGGCAACGTATCTTTAGAAGTGGAACACGACAAACACGTCCACGCCTGCCATTGCGGAATGTGCCGCACTTGGGGCAGCGGCGCGACGTTTTCGCTGATTGCCGCCAAACCGCCGAAAATCAACGGCGGTGAAAACATCGCCCGCTACCATTCGTCCGAATGGGCGGAACGCGCGTTCTGCAAAAACTGCGGCACACATTTGTTCTACCATTTCCTGCCGAACGACAGCTATTTCGTCTTTGCCGGACTGTTTGCCGACAACGCCGATTTCAAATTGGAAGAGCAGATTTACATCGACGCCAAAGCCCCGTATTACGAACTGGCAAACGACACGCCCAAGCTGACCGAAGAAGAATTTTTGGCACAATTCGGCGGCGAATAGGCAACCCGATACAGAGGTCGTCTGAAAACCCTCATTTCAGATTTTCAGACGACGTTGAATCAACCGCCCCAATAGTCGGAGAACCCTATGAACCTGTCCCCCGAACAAACCGCCGCCCAACTGCGCTGTCCGCATGACGAAGCGGGAGCAGCGTTCGGGCAGATGATGAACCTGCGCAACCTGACACAGATTCTCGGTTCGTTTGAAGCGGTGCAACTGCAAAACGGAGACCGCATCCTAGAAACGGGTTGCGGCAACGGCGGGCTGCTCGGCTACATTTTGTCGCAGGCAGAAAACCTGCATTACACAGGTTTGGAAATTTCCCCGTTGATGCACGCACAGGCGCAGGCATTCAATGCCCCGTTTCTCGAAGCAGGGCTGGCGAATTACGGGCTGTACGACGGCGGCGCGCTGCCTTTTACCGATGAAAGCTTCGACAAAATCGTTTCCGTCAATACCGTCTATTTTTGGGACGACGCACCAAGCGCGCTTTCGGAACTGAGCCGCGTGCTGAAATCCGGCGGGCGGCTATGCCTGAATTTCTGCGAAAAAGACTTTATGGAGAAACTGCCGTTTGCCGCGCACGGCTTCGCGCTCTATGATGCCGCCGACATCCGCTCCCTGTCGGAAAACCTGCCGTTGCGCTGCATTCGGGAACAGCGAAGCCGCGATTGGGCGGTCAGCAAAAGTGGCAATCTGGTGCGGAGGGAGTTTGTCATAGTCGTCTTTGAAAAATACTAAGCATCAGGGTCGTCTGAAAACCCGAAATTCAGTTTTCAGACGACCCGATTAAAAAACACAGTTACTTTCACAAATAATTGGAGAATCACCATGTCTTCAGGACTCGTTACAGCGGCGTACATCGTAGCCGCGATACTGTTCATCTTCTCGCTGGCGGGGCTGTCCAAGCAGGAAACCGCCAAGCAAGGCTGTTATTCCGGCGTCGCCGGGATGGCAGTCGCCTTGTTCGTTACCGTGTTTTCCGAAAACACCCACGGACTGGGCTGGATCATCATCGCCATGCTGATTGGCGCCGCCATCGGCATCTACAAAGCCAAAAAAGTAGAAATGACCGAAATGCCCGAACTGATTGCACTTCTGCACAGCTTCGTCGGCTTGGCTGCCGTTTTGGTCGGCTTCAACAGCTATATCGAGCCGGGCAACGTTTCGCACGATATGCACACCATCCATCTGGTCGAAGTCTATTTGGGCATCTTCATCGGCGCCGTAACCTTCACCGGCTCGCTGGTCGCGTTCGGCAAGCTCAATGGCAAAATCAGCAGCGCGCCGCTACAACTGCCCGCCAAACACAAGCTCAACCTCGCCGCATTGGTTTTATCCTTTATCCTGATGCTGGTGTTCGTATCCGTTGACGGCAGCGGCTTCATCCTGATCCTGATGACCCTGATCGCCCTCGCATTCGGCTGGCACTTGGTCGCCTCCATCGGCGGCGCGGATATGCCTGTGGTCGTGTCCATGTTGAACTCCTACTCCGGCTGGGCGGCCGCAGCGGCAGGCTTCATGCTCTCCAACGACCTGCTCATCGT
>CAUSOO010000146.1:0-2577 GCA_963533245.1 uncultured Neisseria sp. | reverse complement strand
TTGGCGCAACAGCGCGAACTCGGCTTCATCTCCCGCGCGCCGCGCTGGGCGATTGCCCACAAATTTCCCGCCGAAGAAGCCCTGACCGTCGTCGAAGCCATAGACGTACAAATCGGGCGCACCGGCGCCGTTACCCCCGTCGCCCGCCTACAACCCGTATTCGTCGGCGGCGTAACCGTCACCAACGCCACCCTGCACAATCAGGACGAAGTATCGCGCAAAGACGTGCGCGTCGGCGACACCGTCGTCGTGCGCCGCGCCGGAGATGTGATTCCTGAAGTCGTGCGCGTGATTTTCGAACGCCGCCCGATGCAGAAAACCGCCGTTGCCGTTTCAGACGGCCTCAAGCATCAACAAGACGACTTGTTTGCCGAAACACCGTCCGCAAACCAAACCCAATCCGTTCCGCTCCACAAGCCCTACCGCCTGCCAACCCACTGCCCCATCTGCCACAGCGAAATTGAACGCGAAGAAGGCGAAGCTGTCGCCCGATGCAGCGGCGGTATGCTTTGTCAGGCGCAACGCGCGCAAGGCTTAATCCACTTCGCCTCGCGCAAAGCGATGGACATCGACGGACTCGGTCAAAAACAAATCGAGCAACTTGTCGCCCAAGACCTCGTCCGCCATTTCGCCGACCTCTACCGCCTCGACATCACGACCTTGCAAAAAATGAAGGAAACGGCGGATAAAGGGTCGTCTGAAAACGAAAACGGCGACGCAGAAACGGTTTCAGACGACTTGTCTGAATCCAATACCCAAAACGGCAAAAAACAGCCGACCAAGTGGGCGGAAAACATCCTTGCAGGCATAGAAGCCAGCAAAACGCCCGAACTCGCCCGCTTCCTGTTCGCGCTCGGCATCCGCCACGTCGGCGAACGCACCGCCAAAACGCTGGCGCAGGCATTCGGATCGCTGGAACACGTCCGCCGCGCACCCGAACCCATCCTCGCCTGCCTGCCCGACATCGGCACCGTCGTCGCCCGCTCCATCGCCCACTTCTTCGCCCAAGACGCGCAGCAGGCGATGATAGACGAGCTGCTCGCCGCAGGCGTTGCCCCGCAAACCCAAGCCGTTACCATCCCACCCGCTCGCCACGCCGAGCCGCAACGCTGGATTGCCCGCCTGCCCGGTTTCAAAATCAGCGAAAACAAAGCACAAGCCTTATGGGAACTCGCCGGCAAAAGCATAGCAGGCCTGCAAACCGACAAAGCTCTCCCTGCCGACTGGCAAGCATGGTGCAGCGAAACACAAAACGCCGCCCTGCTCGAAAACCTGAAAACCTTCTTCGCCCAAACGTCGTCTGAAAATCAAGAAGCAACGATTTCAGACGACGTCAACGAAGCCGTAGCAGGCAAAACCTTTGTGTTAACCGGCACCCTGCCCACCCTCAAACGCGACCAAGCCCAAGCCTTGATCGAAGCCGCAGGCGGCAAAGTTTCCGGCAGCGTGTCCAAAAAAACCGACTACGTCGTCGCCGGAGAAGCCGCCGGTAGCAAGCTGGAAAAAGCCAATGCCTTGGGTGTGGCGGTATTGAGTGAGGAAGAGCTTTTGGCGATGCTGGATTAAGCATTTATTAAGGATATTCAAGGATATGACCGAGCCAATTTTCCGACTGTCCAAATCGTTGATTCTGTTCTCAATCAATTTGGCAACTTATCGGGGAATGAACACTCTAAATCTGTTGAACACCTTTTAAATGCCTTACCTTTTTGCCGCCGACAATGTGGCAACCAAGTCAAACCTAGACAACCGAGGTCGTCTGAATTTTCGATTCGACAATCAAATAGAAGGAAACTGAATGAAACCGATCAAAAAAGCCGTCTTCCCCGTAGCCGGCATGGGTACGCGCTTTCTGCCCGCTACTAAAGCCAGCCCAAAAGAAATGCTGCCCATCGTCGACAAACCGTTGATTCAATATGCGGTAGAAGAAGCAGTAGAAGCAGGCTGTACCGAAATGGTGTTCATCACCGGCCGCAACAAACGCAGCATCGAAGACCATTTCGACAAAGCCTACGAGCTGGAAACCGAGCTGGAAATGCGTCAAAAAGACAAACTGCTGGAACACGTCAAAGACATCCTGCCTTCCAACATTACCTGTCTTTACATCCGCCAGGCCGAGGCTTTAGGCTTGGGACACGCCGTATTGTGCGCCCGCGCCGCAGTGGGCGACGAACCCTTCGCCGTCATTCTTGCCGACGACTTGATTGACGCGCCCAAAGGCGCGCTGAAGCAAATGGTCGATATCTACAATCAAAGCGGCAACAGCGTTTTAGGCGTGGAAACCGTCGATCCGTCGCAAACCGGCTCGTACGGCATTGTTGAAGTGGAAAAACTGAAAAGCTTTCAAAGAATTACCAATATCGTTGAAAAACCGAAACCCGAAGAAGCGCCGTCCAACCTTGCCGTTGTCGGCCGTTACATCCTGACCCCGCGCATTTTCAGCCTTCTGGAAAACCTGCCGCGCGGTGCGGGCAACGAAATCCAACTGACCGACGGCATTGCCCGCCTGTTGGATCACGAGTTCGTCCTCGCCCATGCCTTCGACGGCAAACGCTACGACTGCGGCAGCAAACTGGG
>CAUSOO010000145.1:0-2590 GCA_963533245.1 uncultured Neisseria sp. | reverse complement strand
CTGCACCTTGTGAGTTGGAAGGGATGTGTCCAACTTTTGGGGTGCAGTTCAAACCCTTGTTTTAGGTTTTCAGACGACCTTTTTGTTTGATTGTGCCGATTTGTTTTAAACGGGCGGGGACGGATTTGTGGAAGCTCGGATTGTGCCGGAATATCGCTGCATTCCCGCAAAAGCTGACGGCAAAGCGTTTACATGGCAAAATACCGCCTGTTTGCAGGTCATCCGAATTTTTCAGACGACCTTTTACCCTCTTCAAAAGGAATCCCCATGTCTTTGCAAAACATCATCGAAACCGCCTTTGAAAACCGTGCGGACATCACCCCGACCACCGTTACCTCCGAAGTCAAAGAAGCCGTGTTGGAAACCATCCGCCAACTCGATTCAGGCAAACTGCGCGTCGCCGAACGCTTGGGCGTGGGCGAATGGAAAGTCAACGAATGGGCGAAAAAAGCCGTGTTGCTGTCGTTCCGCATCCAAGACAACGAAGTCCTCAACGACGGCGTAAACAAATACTTCGACAAAGTGCCGACCAAGTTTGCCGACTGGTCTGAAGACGAATTCCGCGCCGCCGGTTTCCGCGCCGTACCCGGTGCCGTTGCGCGCCGCGGCAGCTTCGTTGCCAAAAACGTCGTTTTGATGCCGTCTTATGTCAACATCGGCGCATACGTTGACGAAGGCGCGATGGTCGATACTTGGGCGACCGTCGGCTCTTGCGCGCAAATCGGTAAAAACGTCCACTTGAGCGGCGGTGTCGGCATCGGCGGCGTACTCGAACCCCTGCAAGCCAGCCCGACCATCATTGAAGACAACTGTTTCATCGGCGCGCGTTCCGAAATCGTCGAAGGCGTGATTGTCGAAGAAGGCAGCGTGATTTCCATGGGCGTGTTCATCGGACAATCTACTAAAATCTTCGACCGCACTACCGGCGAAATCTACCAAGGCCGCGTACCGGCAGGCTCGGTTGTCGTATCCGGCAGCATGCCTTCCAAAGACGGCAGCCACAGCCTCTACTGCGCCGTCATCGTCAAACGCGTGGACGCGCAAACACGCGCCAAAACCAGCGTCAACGAATTGCTGCGCGGTATTTAACCGGCAAACAGAAAAGGGGAGGTCGTCTGAAACAGCCCGAAACATAAATGGGCTTCAGGCAAACGGTTTCCCTGTTTGAATGGCAAGAGGTCGTCTGAAAACCGGATTTCGGGTTTTCAGACGACCTCTTCATAGGGTAAGTCGGTTAAGTCAGGACGGCATTGTCGTTTTGTTTGATGCTGTTTTCTTTGCCATAAAAAAAGCAACGGATAAACCGTTGCTTTTTTGTTTGACCTGCGAATCTTACAAACTGCCCAACACGATGCGCAACACGCGGCGCAGGGGTTCGGCTGCACCCCACAAGAGCTGGTCGCCGACGGTGAACGCGCTGATGTATTCGCCGCCCATGCCCAGTTTGCGGATGCGTCCGACGGGGACGGACAGCGTGCCGGTTACTTTGGCGGGGGTCAGCTCGTGGATGCTGGCTTCTTTTTCGTTGGGGATGACTTTCACCCAGTCGTTCGCGCCTGCCAAAATCGCTTCGATTTCGGAAACGGGCAGGTCTTTTTTCAGCTTCAGGGTGATGGCTTGGCTGTGGCAGCGCATAGAGCCGATGCGGACGCACAAGCCGTCGATCACGGTCGGATTGTCGCTGCGGCCGAGGATTTTGTTGGTTTCCACGCCGCCTTTCCATTCTTCTTTGGACTGGCCGTTGCCCAAATCCACGTCAATCCACGGAATCAGGCTGCCGGCGAGCGGTACGCCGAAGTTGGCTTTCGGATAGTCTTCGCTGCGCAGGAAATCGGACACTTTGCGGTCGATGTCGAGAATCGCGCTGGAAGGATCGGCAAGCTCGTCCGCTACTTGGGCGTGAATCGCGCCCATTCCGCTGATGAGTTCGCGCATGTTTTTCGCGCCCGCGCCGGATGCGGCTTGGTAGGTCATGCTGGTCGCCCATTCGACCAAATCGTTTTGGAACAGGCCGCCCAGCGCCATCAGCATCAGGGAGACGGTGCAGTTGCCGCCGATGTAGTTTTTCACGCCGTTTTTGAGGCCGTTGTCGATGACGTTTCGGTTGACCGGGTCGAGGACGATAATCGCGTCGTCTTTCATGCGCAGGGATGACGCCGCGTCAATCCAGTAGCCGTTCCAGCCGCTGTCGCGCAGGGGTTGGAACACGGATTTGGTGTAATCGCCGCCTTGGCAGGTTACGATGATGTCCATTTTCGCCAGTTCGGCAACGTTGTTCGCGTCCAATAATGTTTTAGCCGCCTGACCGAAATCAGGTGCCGCGCCGCCGACGTTGGATGTGGTAAAGAAAAACGCTTCGGGAATGTGGGCGAAGTCGTTTTCTTCTTTCATACGCTGCATCAAAACCGAACCGACCATGCCGCGCCAGCCGACGAAACCTACTTTCATGTTGAGCTCCTTAGGGGGAAATTGTTAACAAATTTCTGAATAGGGGAAAAGGAAGAGTTTTAAACCTGTTTGAGGTAAATGTAAAGTTTTTTATAGTGGATTAACTTTAAACCGGTACGGCGTTGCCTCGCCTTAGCTCAAA
>CAUSOO010000144.1:0-2605 GCA_963533245.1 uncultured Neisseria sp. | reverse complement strand
GTACGGAACCGATTCACTTGGTGCTTCAGCACCTTAGAGAATCGTTCTCTTTGAACTAAGGCGAGGTAACGCCGTACCGGTTTAAAGTTAATCCACTATATATCAGGCAGATATTCTTTTGATTAGGTTGACGGTACAATAGCCGAACTTTGAAATGATGAAACTTTTGTTTGCCTGCTTATGAAAAATCCGAAAATTATCTTCTTTGATATTGATGACACCCTCTATCGGAAATATACCGATACCCTGAGGCCTTCCGTTTATAAAGCAATGGCGGCGTTGAAAGAGAAAGGGATATTGACCGCGATTGCAACGGGTCGTCCTCCTGCGGCTATTCCGAAAAAAGTGCAGGAGCTGATCCGTGAAAGCGGAATCGATATGCTGGTGACCATTAATGGGCAATATACGTCGTTTCATGGGGAAGTATTGCAGGAATATCCGATGGATTCTGCGAATATGATGGAAATATGCGCGTCGTTGGACAATAAAAATATTGATTACGCCTTTGTGAATAACAATGAAATTGCGGTTTCCAACCCTTCATCGTTTGTTAAAGATGCATTGGCGCATATTTTTCCCGATTTTTTGGTGGATAAAGAATATTTTCATCGGGCAAAAGTGTATCAAATGCTGATCTTTGCAGACTCCAATCAAGAACGCGCCATTGAAGATGAAATTCAACAAAACGGATTTAAATTGGTTCGGTGGCATGAATGTGCCATGGATATGCTTCGTTCTGAAGGTTCTAAGGCAAGGGGAATTGCTCATGCCGTAGGCAAACTGGGGATTGAAATGAAGGATGTTATGGCATTTGGCGACAGCTTCAACGACTTGGAAATGTTGTCTACTGTCGGATTTGGAGTGGCAATGGGGAATGGCGAGGCTGAGGCAAAGGCTGTGGCAAAATTTGTATGCCCGAGTGTGGACGAGGATGGGGTGTTGCGGGGATTACAGGAATTGGGCGTTATTGACTAAATATAGTGGATTAACTTTAAACCAGTACGACGTTGCCTCGCCTTAGCTCAAAGAGAACGATTCTCTAAGGTGCTGAAGCACCAAGTGAATCGGTTCCGTACTATCTGTACTGTCTGCGGCTTCGTCGCCTTGTCCTGATTTAAATTTAATCTACTATAGGTCGTCTGAAATTTCAGACGACCTTACGAGAAAGAGTTGGTAATGGTGATACGACATTTCTGTTCTGCTGCCAGTATATCCTGAGTAAAACAAAAGACCGCTTCGTTTTTGCGGTCTTTTGTTTTATATGGCAGAGGGTGCTAGTCAGTTATCCAGCTTGCCGATGATTTCATTTAATGCTTTTTGCCAATCGGATGCCTTGATGCCGCATTCGTTTTCTATTTTTTGACAGTCCATAATGCTGTAAGCAGGACGTGGGGCGGGTAGGGGGTATTGGTCGGTCGTGATGGCGTTCAGTTGTGGAATTTTAAAATCAGGGTCTTGCTGTTGCGCTGCTTGGAAAATGGCTTGGGCAAATTCATACCATGTTACCGATTTATTGCCGCCGTAGTGATAAATACCCCGTGGGGCAACGGGTTGCTGCAGCAAAGTAATGATGGCTTGGGCAAGGTCGCCGGCATAAGTAGGGCTGCCTGTTTGGTCATGAACAATGGAGAGGTTGTCCCGTTCTCCGGCCAGTCTGATCATGGTTTTGACAAAGTTGTTGCCGTATTCGCTGAATAACCATGAGGTACGGATGATGACGCTGTCCGGATTGGCTGCCAAGGCGAGCAGTTCGCCTGAGACTTTAGTGCGCCCATACACGCTTTGCGGGTTGGTATAGTCTTGTTCTTTGTATGGGGTCTTGTTTGTGCCGTCGAACACATAGTCCGTAGAGATATGGATAAAGCGGGCTTGGCAGGCGCGGGCGGCAGAGGCGAGGTTGTGGACGGCGGTGGCATTGACGGCAAATGCGGTGCCGACATGGGCCTCTGCTTTATCGACTGCGGTAAAGGCCGCTGCATTGACTATGGCGTCGGGTTGGAAGTTTTGAACCATATTGCGAACGGCTTCGGTATCTGTAATATCCAAGGATGTCGAATCGGTGGCAATCAATTCCCAATTTTCAGGCAGGCGGTCGCGAAAGCAACGCGCCAATTGTCCTTTTGAACCGGTTAACAGGGTTCGCATATGGTTTCTCCTCGTTTGAAAGTTTTAAAAAAGTATTGCCGGATTAAAAGGACGGCAATTGGAACGATTTGGGCAAGCGTCCGAATTCATTATTCGGGAACGCTGAAACAGTACATTCAAAACAAAACAGATTGGAAGACGGTTGGGCAGATGTTTGACCCGCCAATAAGACCATTTTGTGAAATAACCCTTTTGCAAATTCATGCTGGGACATCTCAACTGCATCATCCCTGCGTAGAAATGAAGGCAGAAGATGCTTCCCATTTTCTATTTTCAGACGACCCCGCCTGTTTCCGAAAGAGATGGAAAGCGGATTTAAACCTGAAATCATGCTGATTTTTGCAAGAGGAATAATATAGTGGATTAACTTTAAATCAGGACAAGGCGACGAAGCCGCAGACAGTATAGATAGTACGGAACCGATTCACTTGGTGCTTCAGCACCTTAGAGAATCGTTCTC
>CAUSOO010000143.1:0-2700 GCA_963533245.1 uncultured Neisseria sp. | reverse complement strand
CTGCACCTTGTGAGTTGGAAGGGATGTGTCCAACTTTTGGGGTGCAGTTCAAAATCAAATACGAGATTTCAGACGACCTTTTTATTGTTTTGCTTCAAGGAA
The DNA here is from genome assembly GCA_963533245.1 of uncultured Neisseria sp. GTDB lineage: Bacteria > Pseudomonadota > Gammaproteobacteria > Burkholderiales > Neisseriaceae > Neisseria. The sequence goes on along the minus strand of CAUSOO010000143.1, from coordinate 2,598 downwards.
ATGACGGTTGATGTACCAGTCGGCTTGTGGTGCGGATGAACATGTTTTATCGGGCGAGGGGGGGATTAAACAACATAGTCTTGCCGTTGTTTAGCCTATGGGTCGTCTGAAACGGGAAAAGGTGATGCGTGTGATGAGATGGTTTGATGGATGTGGTTTTAAAAGTGTTGTTATATATCATATATTATTTTGATTTAAATCAGGCGGTTGAGAAAAAGGAGAGGTTTTTTTAACTTGCGGTTTGGGTACTTTGTCATATATATGTTTTAATTCATGCTTTGAGTTGTAATGCTGTTATTTATAATCACTTGAAAACCTGCGGTTGTTTGTAATATAACTAAATTATTGTTTTTTATATTTTTTGACTTTGTGGGCAATGATGCAGATTGTCTTTGGCAGGGTTGGCGTAAGGAGTAAAAAATGCATGTTGTCGTTCTTCCATCGTGGTATCCGAAATCCGAAACGGATGTGGACGGGATTTTCTTCCGTTTGCAAGCTCAAGCTTTGCAGCGCAAAGGTTTGAAAGTAGGGGTCATTGCACCTTTGTTCCGCTCGTTGCGGACGGAGTGGAAAAGTATTTTGACCGGACCTTATGGAATGCGGCATCACCGGCAGGGCGGTTTGAATACTTATGTTTACGACAGTATGTATTTTTTCCCGCATTGCCCCGTCGTCGATATCGACCGTATCCGTTGGGTAAGGGCGGGCATGAAGGCTTTTAAGCGGTATGTGGCGGAAAACGGCAAGCCTGATGTCCTCCATGCGCATACGATGAATTTCGGCGGCGTTTTGGCGCATGAAATTTCTAAGAAATACGGTATTCCTTATGTGATTACCGAACACAGCAGCGCGATTGCCCGCAACCTGGTCCGTCCGAACCAATGGCCCAGTATGAAAGAATCCGCCCGACATTGTCAGGCGCGTTTTGCGGTCAGCAAGGATTTTTGTGCATTGCTGCGCGAGAAATACGGTTTGGACTGGGAATATCTGCCGAATATTTTGGGCGATAACTTTGCGCGTCCGTTTGAGCCTTTCGATAAGTCCCATCAGGATTTCACGTTTTGCTCCGTTTCCCACTTGCGCCATCTCAAAGGGCATGACTTATTGCTTCCCGCCTTTGCCAAGGCTTTGGAAAAGTATCCCTTCCTCAAACTCAAAATCGGCGGCAATGGCGCGGAGGCGGAAAATCTGCGCCGCTTGGTCGACGAATTGGGCATCGGTCATGCCGTTACCTTTTTGGGCGCGTTGAAGACGGATGAGGTCTTGGACTTGATGCGCCATAGCAATGCTTTTGTACTCGCCAGCCGTGTGGAAACGTTCGGCGTAGTGTTTATCGAGGCGCTGTCACAAGGCTTGCCGGTCATTGCGACAATGTGCGGCGGACCTCAGTCGATAGTCAATGAAGACAACGGTTATCTGATTCCGACTGAAAACATAGAGGCATTGAGCGAGGCACTGATTCGGATGTATGAAGAACGCGAGAAATTTTCGGCGGAAAAATTGCGTGCGGATTGTTTGAACGAGTTTGGCGAAGATGCCGTGATTGGAAGGCTGATCCAAGCGTTTGAAAAAGTGACCGGCAAATCGGCGGAAGCGTGAATCAATCACGGTATGTGAGAGCAGAAGGCTTGCGACCAGGCTTAGAGTCTGGTGCAAGCCTTTATTGTTTGCGAATATGGGTTCTTTGTGATTAGAATTACCCGTTTTGATGATAAATTCAAATTTTGGGCAGGCAAAACAAGATTTATGCCGCTTTAAATACGCAAATATTAAGGAATTCCCAATGAAAATCAAACTTTCAGCCTTCGTCTTGTCACTTGCCGTTTGTACGCATGCCCATGCGCTGACTACGCGTCCGGTCGAGCATACTTGCCCGATAGGTGGCGAAAAATTCACATCGGTTATGGTAATGTCGGGTTTTTCGATCGATATGAAGACTGATTTGGAGCCGGTAGGCATGGTTATGGCGCCTGCCCCCATTCCGGTTTGTCCGAGCAATAAGTTTGTCATGTTTAAGGACGACTTTACGCAACAAGAATTGAATAAGTATGAAAAAGTCATCCGGAGCGAGGCTTATCTCAAGCAGGTGGCTGAAAAGGCCTCAGCGCAAAGGTTGGCGGGGGTGATGTTGGAGTTGGCAGGCGAAAATCAAAACGCAGAACAAATGATGTCGATATTTTTGCATGCCAGCTGGCTGGGCGGTCATCAGCAAGATCTGGAGAAAGTCCTGCATTACGCCGATTTGACTTTGAAAGATGACAGCCTGCCGGCTGAAAAACGTGTGAATACCAAGCTTGTGCGCGGAGAAATGTTGCGCAAACTGAGCCGGTTTGATGAGGCGAAAAAGCAGTTTGAAGAATTGACAAATGAGCCGACGGTTAAAGCTTCCGAGTATTTGCAAAAACTGACGGAGTTGGAGTTGGAACTGACAGCGGAAAAAGACACCTATTCGCATCCGGTAAGGCAAACCTTGAGTTTGCGCGGCAAAATAAAAGACGAATAACCGCCGTCGTAAGATTGGGGCGCATTGCTTTGCGTTGAATGTATAGTGGATTAACTTTAAACCAGTACGGCGTTACCTCGCCTTAGCTCAAAGAG
>CAUSOO010000142.1:0-2743 GCA_963533245.1 uncultured Neisseria sp. | reverse complement strand
GCTGAGTTGTTGTAGTTTTTCTAAGATAGACGGCTTCATAATTCTTCCATAACAAATGCCGCCGGGAGTCGTCCGCGACGGCGCGAGGAGGCGATATTATAATGGGTTTGGTTGGAAATTCAAAAGGATATGGCGGAGTTTCTGATGGGCTGCGGCGATGTCGGTTTGATTTGCGTTATCGGTTTGACGTTCATCCCTTCGTTTGAACATTTTGCCATACATAACAAAAGGTCGTCTGAAAACCAAAATCCGGTTTTCAGACGACCTTTGTTTTGATTCGGCTTACTTAGGTGCAGCCAAGATGCCTGTCAGGTTCAGCAGGAACAAAACCGTAAATCCAGTCAGGTAAATCAAGCCGAGGATGGCGAGGAGGTCCATCCCTGCCGTCAGTTTGTGGCGTTTGTCGCCTTTAACGAGGCGGTAGTTCAGCCAAGCGAACACGGGGGCAGAAACGAAGGCGGTAATCATGGCGAATTTGAGCAGCTCCGCCATCGCGCTGTTGAACCAGAAAATCACTGCCAAGCCCGTACCTGCGACCCAAACGTTCCAGGCAAACAGTTCGATGTTGCCCGTTTTGTCTTTGCCGCGCAGCAGGCGCACCGGCTCGGCAATCGCACGCGCGTAGCCGTCCACTACGGTAATCGTTGTGCCGTACATGCAGGCGAAGGCGATGAATGCAACCATCGGACGCGACCAATCGCCGATGGTGACGGCGTACATATTGATCAGTTGACCGACGTATTTGCCGCCCGCCATCTGCACTGCTTCGCCGTTGCCGTACTGCACATACGCGCCCAAGGCGAGGAAGACGACCGCCAACACTGCGCTAGTGATGTAGCCGACGTTGAAGTCGAAAATACCGTCGCGGTAGCTGGAAGGATTGATGCGTTGTTTTTCCGTTACCCACAAAGAGTTGATAGCGGAAATTTCAATCGGCGCAGGCATCCAGCCCATCAGCGCGATGAGGAAGCCCAAGCCTGCCAGTGTCCATGGGGTAGGCTCGATAAAGTCGGGTTTCATTTGCATGCCGCGCGACATGGCGATGGCAGCGGCGGCGACTGTGGCAATCGTCAGACTGACGATGATGATTTTGGAAACGTTGTCCAAGGCTTTGTAGCGTCCGCTCGCCAAGATAATCAGGCAGGAAGCCATAATCAGCGCGGAGATTGCGCCGACATTCAGCGTCAGCGAAGGAATCGCCATTTTGACGATGGCGGCGGTCACGATGGCGACCGCACCCGCGTTAATCGTTGCCGAGATAACGCACAAAATCAGGAATACCCACAAATAAACGCGGCTTTTCTCCGCATAGCCTTCAATCAGGCTTTTGCCTGTATCCAGCGTGTAATGCGCGCTGAAACGGAAAAACGGATATTTGAAGAGGTTGGTCAAAATAATAATCAACGCAAGCTGCCAGCCGTAAAGCGCGCCCGCCTGCGTCGAGGCAATCAGGTGCGAACCGCCGACCGCCGCCGAAGCCATCATGATTCCGGGCCCCAGCGCATTGATTTTGCTTTTCCAAGTCGAAGCGTGTGTATGTTGTTCAGACATCTATTCTCTCCGTCTTTTTCAGACGACCTTCACAAAAAAAAGGCATATTTTAACGTAAATCAAAATCCTGAATGGTGAATATTGGAAAACATTATGCTGAATTTTGGATAAAAAATACTAATCAAATAAAAAAATAGGATATTCAGGAAATTTTATGCCTAAAAACCTTTTTCAGACGACCTTGTATCGCTTTTTATTCCTGTTTGTCCGTGTTAAAAGGGAGGTGTTGGAAAATGGGCGGAAACCGATGACAAGCGCGCCATAGCGGTTTTGTCAGGGTTTCACTATAATATTCAACCTGTTCTACGCTGGGATGGGCAGGCGGTTCGGTCTATATAGTGGATTAAATTTAAATCAGGACAAGGCGACGAAGCCGCAGACAGTACAGATAGTACGGAACCGATTCACTTGGTGCTTCAGCACCTTAGAGAATCGTTCTCTTTGAGCTAAGGCGAGGCAACACCGTACTGGTTTAAAGTTAATCCACTATATTGTGTAAAAAATGGAAGCAAGGCTGCATTTGGACTGATTCAACGTCTCATCCAAACCGGATTGGCTGAGGGTCGAACGCTATGCCATCCTGAAATTTAAGGAAAAATATCATGAAAAAAATCGAAGCTGTGATTAAGCCGTTTAAATTGGACGATGTCCGTGAAGCTCTGACAGAAATCGGGATAAGCGGCATGACGGTCAGCGAGGTTAAAGGTTTCGGCCGTCAGAAAGGGCATACCGAAATTTACCGCGGCGCGGAGTATGCGGTTGATTTTCTGCCCAAAGTCAAGGTCGAGATGGTGTTGGCAGATGAAGATGTGGAACGCGCCATCGATATCATTGTAGAGACTGCGCGGTCGGGCAAAATTGGCGACGGCAAGATTTTTGTGCTGCCGGTTGAAGAAGTGATTCGGATACGGACGGGCGAACGCGCGGAAGCGGCGATTTAATCTTATCGTTGCCGCGATTGGCTGATATAGTGGATTAACTAAATCAGGACAAGGCGACGAAGCCGCAGACAGTACAGATAGTACGGAACCGATTCACTTGGTGCTTCAGCACCTTAGAGAATCGTTCTCTTTGAGCTAAGGCGAGGCAACGCCGTACTGGTTTAAAGTTAATCCACTATACAAATAAGGTCGTCTGAAATCTGAACTGGCCCCCAAATCTTGGACACTCATAAAAGCCTATTCAGGCGCTC
>CAUSOO010000141.1:0-2901 GCA_963533245.1 uncultured Neisseria sp. | reverse complement strand
TTGAGCTAAGGCGAGGCAACGCCGTACTGGTTTAAAGTTAATCCACTATAAAACAAAGAGAATAGAGAACGTTATGAATAAGGCGCATCATTCGCATGCCGCCCCTTTGCTGGTCGTCGGCTGCGTCGTTTTCGGATTGGGCAGCTTGATTGTCAAATTTGTCGAGGTCGGTTCTTACGCCATCGCATTTTGGCGGCTGGCGATAGCGGCAGTGATTTTTTGGCTGCTGTCGCGACTCTTCGGGCAAAAGCTGCCCAAAAGCAGAAAAGCCATCTACACCGCCATGCTCTCCGGCGTGTTTCTGGCATTCGACCTGTCGCTGTGGCACGAAAGCATACACGCCGTCGGCCCCGGTATTTCCACCTTGCTCAACAGCTTGCAGATATTTTTCCTCTCCGCCATCGGTTTCTTCTTTTTCGGCGAACGCTTGAGCAAACCGCAAATGTTCAGCCTCATTCTCGCCATCAGCGGCGTCGCCCTTATCGGCAGTCCTGAGTTCGGACACAACGGCAACGCCGTCTGGGGCTTTATCAGCGGCATCACTTCGGGCGGTATGCTCGCATTGTCTATGGTGTGTATCCACAAAACCCACCAAATCGAGAAAACCTCCCTGTTCCCGATGATGATGATTTTGAGTTTTGGCGGCGCGTTATCCCTCATCATCCCGTCCATACTGTTTGACAGCCATGCCCTCTATCCCGCCACCATGCGCGATATCGGACTGGTATTGATTTACGGCGCGGTGATGCAGTGTTTCGCATGGGGCATGATAGCCTACGCCATTCCCTTATTGTCATTCTCGCTGACCGGACTGCTGCTGCTCTCCGAGCCTGTCGCCGCCTTGCTGATCGACTATTTTGGGTTGGATAAACCGATTAACGCCCTCCAATGGAGCGGCGCCGTGTTGACTCTGATTGCCATTTACTTAGGGCGTGCCAACGAGAAAACCGCTTAATTTTGCCTTGCCGTCACAAACGGATGCAATGACTTGCCGTTATTCGAGTAGGTGCATTCAATAGATTTTCAGACGACCTTTTTCCCATCCCGGATTCTGCAAAAGCAAAAACACCGAAGACCAATCAATCTTCGGTGTTTTTTAATAGGGTGGCGAGCCAGACCCCCGGCACTGGCGCATCAGAGTGGGCTGCTGGCTTCCGCCCCTGACCCGTTGTTCCAAATTACCATGCGGGGAGACCCGCCGTAAGAGAGTGGCATTATAACTGTTTTACGGGAAAACTCAAGCGCGGCGGTGTCGAAGGTCGTCTGAAAAGTCTTTTACCCTAAAATTGTCAACAATATTTGCCTTTTTGAAAATTATTCCTATTGAAACATTTTTCGCCTTTTCCGTTGAAAAACATCGGAATTTAAACTACATTATCGCTTTTCCAACGAGTTGTCTGATTGTTTTAAAAATCATTTTAACTTCGTTGAAGCTGCACTTTCAGACGACCTTTTCATAAAAATACGGCGAAATCATGCCGAAGCTTTCCGCAGTTTCGCCGTACCAATAATCATACGGACACACCGCCACCATGACCACGACTACCGCCCCGCAGCGTATTCGGGAAATTCCCTACAACTATACTTCCTACACCGACCGCGAAATCGTCATCCGCCTGTTGGGCGATGAGGCGTGGCAGATTCTGCAGGACTTGCGCGGACAGCGCAGGACGGGGCGTTCGGCGCGGATGTTGTTTGAAGTGTTGGGCGATATTTGGGTGGTCGTGCGCAATCCGTATCTGGTCGATGATTTGCTGGAGCACCCGAAACGCCGTGCCGCGCTGGTGCGGGAAATGCGCCACCGTTTGAACGAAATCCGCAAACGCCGCGACGACAATCCGCAAGTCGATGTATTGGTGGCAGCGGCGGAAAAGGCGGTTGAGCGTTTTGACGGCAGCTTTGACGAAACGCGCCAAAAGCGGCGGCAGATTTTGGAGCGTTTGAGCAAAATCACCAAGCCGCACAATATTATGTTTGACGGGCTGGCGCGGGTAACGCACGTTACCGACGCGACCGACTGGCGCGTCGAATATCCGTTTGTCGTCGTCAATCCCGACACGGAGGCGGAAGTCGCGCCTTTGGTGCGCGCCTTAATCGAGCTGGATTTGGTCATTATCCCGCGCGGCGGCGGCACAGGTTATACCGGCGGCGCCGTACCTTTGGATGCGATGAGCGCGGTCATCAATACGGAAAAGCTGGACAAGCATCGCGGCGTCGAATTCGTCGAACTGGCAGGCTTGGATGGCAAACATCCGATTATCCATTGCGGCGCGGGCGTGGTAACGCGGCGGGTGGAAGAAACCGCGCATCAGGCGGGTTTGGTGTTCGCCGTCGATCCGACTTCCGCCGACGCGTCCTGCGTGGGCGGCAATGTGGCGATGAACGCGGGCGGAAAAAAAGCCGTGCTGTGGGGGACGGCGTTGGACAACCTCGCCTACTGGCAGATGGTCAACCCGCAGGGCGAATGGCTGCGCATCGAGCGCGTGCGCCACAATTTCGGCAAAATCCACGACGAAGAAACCGCCGTGTTCGACGTTCACACGCTGGATTCAGACGGCCTCAATATCGTCAAAACCGAACGCTTGGAAATCCCCGGCCACAAATTCCGCAAAGTCGGTTTGGGCAAAGACGTTACCGACAAATTCTTGAGCGGCCTGCCCGGCGTGCAAAAAGAAGGCACGGACGGCATCATCACCAGCGTCGCCTTCGTGTTGCACAAAATGCCGAAATACACGCGCACGGTGTGTATGGAGTTTTTCGGCACGGTCGCCACCGCTACGCCTTCTATCGTCGAAATCCGCGATTTCCTGCTCGCCCACGACAGCGTGCGGCTGGCCGGTTTGGAACATTTGGACTGGCGTTATGTCCGCGCCGTCGGCTACGCTACCAAAGCGGCAGGTA
>CAUSOO010000140.1:0-3030 GCA_963533245.1 uncultured Neisseria sp. | reverse complement strand
GGTTTTCAGACGACCTCTATGTTAACTGCTAATGAGATTGTTAAAGAACAAATGGTTCAGACGACCTCAAAGAAGATAGTGAGGTCGTCTGAAAATTGAAAAAAACGCGTGCGTGCTTTGAGACACGCACGCTACTTGTGAATTTGGAAATCTGTGCAGGCTACGGCTCGCTACAATAAATTGAGCACAGGCAACCCAAGAATATTTTTTGTAGTCAACTTACTAACATCCTTTTCAATAAGGGACAATTTTCTATTTTTCAATAGTTTACTATCTTGAAAAGAATATTCATACATTACTGTATTTTTTTTATCATAGACATATCCATAATAATTATCCTCTTTGTTTTCATCTTCAACAAAATTCATAAAAAATATTTCATCGCTTTTAGGCAGAAATTCTTTTACCGATTTGTATAGATTAGGAACTTCATTTGATACAAAATCAGTGCAATCCAAAATACTTTCTAATAAAATTTCATTAGTTAATTCTTGAGGTTCCATATTTAACTCCTATCTTTTTAAAGAAGTAATTACTCTACGCAAAATTCCCATACTTCTTGCGCCTTTTTGACATCTACCGCACATTGGTCGAGTTGCTGCTATTGACTCAATTTTTGCTCCTCTTTTTCTTGCCTCTCGCATTAATTTCCGTTCTGCGTCATTAATATGATTTTTGTTATTTCCGTAAGTGTTATGTATAACTTCATCAGAACCAGCCATTTTTTGAAGTTCTTTTGATACCCATCCTTTTTTCCCCGCTGATGCCATCCAAATTTCGCTACGACCAGAACTTGTTGTCACTCTTGCCAAAGCATAAGTCGTTCGAGAACGATCACCTTCAGGCATTGCCCGCAGAACTCTTGTAATTCTATTCAATAGATCCGGATCAGAATGTAGTCCAAGCCAATCCACCCAACTCTGGGTGTTAGGCGCAAACCAATAAAGATTCTCCCCACCCAACAGCCCAATCGGATCCTGATTCACAAACCGACCGGCCTCGGGTTCGTAATACCTGAACAGATTGTAATGCAGCCCTGTCTCTTCATCGTAATACTGGTTTTGCAATCTGAACGGCTGATGCGCATCCTTATAAACCCGTTCGTCCTTTTTCAGACGACCCCAAGCGGTGTATTCGCCGTACCACAACAGATTGCCGTGGATGTCGGTCATCTCGCGCGGTATGCCGACTTGGTCGTTGTGGAAATAGGCGAGGTATTGTGCTTCGTCTTTGGCGTTGTCAAAGATTTGCGCCAGCGGTTCGTAGCTGTCTTGGTCGGTGTAGATGTAGGTATAGCTGCCTTTGTAGGTGTATTCCTGCAATAGGCGGCTGCCGTCCCAGACGAAGTGGGTGCGTTTCGGTTCGGTGCTCGTCCAGGCGAGTTTGTCTTGGCGCTCTTTGGAGAGGCGTCGGCCGAACGGGTCGTAGGCGTATGTCCAGATCTCGGTATTGCCGGCGGGCTTTTTGATTTCGGCGCGGACGAGTTGGTTTTCTAAATCGTATTGGTAATATTGGTTTTCTCCGTCGGGCAGCTGGCGGTAGATCAGGTTGCCCAGTGCGTCGTAGGTGTATTCGATGCCGTTGTATTCTTTGAGGCGGTTGCCGCTGGTAAGGTTGGGGTTGGCAGGTGATTTCAGACGACCTTGAGTTTGGGGGTCGTCTGAAACCGGGGCGGTCGTTTTGCCCTCTCCCCGCCCCTCTCCCACGGGAGAGGGAGTAGATGTTGGGATGTCGAGGATGTTGTGGGCGGGGTCGAAGGCGAAGGTTTCGCTGCGGCCGGTTTGGCTGTTGCGGGCTTCCTGAATGCGTCCGATTTTGTCGTAGATGTAATTGAGTACGCCGCTTCTTTGGTCGGCACTTTGAATCAGGTTGCCGGCTTTGTCGTAGGCGTAGCGGCGGTTGAGCACAGTACAACAAAGGCCGTCTGAAAGTTGTGTTTCAGACGACCTTGATGCTAACTAATGTGCGATTGTTAAAGAACGAATATGTTCAACGACCTCAAAAGAAGGTTTTGAGGTCGTCTGAAAAGTAGGAATCGCTCTTACTTTCCATACACTCTAGAGGTTTTATACCGGCTACGGCTTACTTAATTCATTTGAGATAGGGAAGTTCAAATTCCTCACCATACCATTCACTCATATGACTGTTAATTATCTTGGCAAATTCCATGGGGTCTAAAATAATGGTATCTGTTTTTTCATCTAATGGAAAAATTGCAAGTTTTATATCATTTTCTACCATCATCGGAATAGTATCTTCTAAAAAGTTTTCCAATTCCATTTCATCAATACTATTCGCTTGAGGGTTCCACTCCATTGATAATTCAGCAAACTCAGACTCAGGGAAAATCATTAAGTATTCTTTCCCATTATCATCTTGCAAACATATCCAGTCATCTTTACCATCTAAGAGATATATTACCTCAGTACCTGCGATTGTTTTAATCGAATATTCAAATCGCTCCTTTGCTGTTAGTTTTAAAATTGACTCTATAGCCTGTTTAGGTAAACCCATGTATTTTTCCTTTCTATTTTCGAGAATCTTTAATTTGCTGTTCAGTTAAATTACCACATTTTTTTGACGCTCTAAGTGGTTGGCGACGACCACCGTTGTCTTTTTTATGTTGTAATCTATGCAAAACTCTAGTCAGTAGACTTGTAAAAGTATAACTAAAACCTTTTGCATTTTCATAGCCTCTCCAGTGAGCTAAATCATAACCTCGTGGTAATCTTAGTCGAAGTTTAGTAGTTTTGCCCATTTTTCTACGAGTTTCCACTCGACGAATTTCATTTTTAACCCATCCTCGAACATGACGAGGTTGAGATGGGTCATTCGCTAAAGCTCTAATTCGTTCTTGCTTTCCTCCATAACTTCGCTTCAATCCCCAAGGATCAATCCAATCCTGCGCATTCGGAGCGAACCAATAAAGATTGTCCCCGCCATCCAACCCAATCGGATCCTGATTCACAAACCGCCCGGCCTCAGGCTCGTAATAGCGCATCAGGTTGTAATGCAGCCCGGTCTCTTCAT
>CAUSOO010000139.1:0-3056 GCA_963533245.1 uncultured Neisseria sp. | reverse complement strand
CTTTGAGCTAAGGCGAGGCAACGCCGTACTGGTTTAAAGTTAATCCACTATAAAAGGACGCATCATGCGCCCTTTTTGTCTTTGGTCCGTCGTCTGAAACCCGACGACGAAGAAACCGTCAATCTTCTTCCCCTTCCGGCAAACCTTTATCCTGTAAGGAGGATTCTTGGGCGGTTTCCACCAAATTGCGTTGCAGGCGTTTGGTGGTTTTGACGCCCAGCGCGCGCAGTTTTTCGGCGCGGCTGACGAGGTTGCCGCGTCCTTGCGAGAGCTGTTTGTAGGCTTGTTGGAACTGGCTTTGCGCTTGGTCGATGTTTTTGCCGACGGTCTCGAGCGTTTGGATGAAGCCGGTGAATTTGTCGTAGAGCCTGCCGCCTTCTGCCGCAATGGCGAGGGCGTTTTGGTTTTGCTGTTCGTTGCGCCAGATGTGGGCGACGGTGCGCAGGGTGGCGAGCAGCGTACTCGGGCCGACCGGCATGATGCGTTTGTCGAAACATTCTTGGAACAGGGCGGCATCGTGTTGCAGGGCGAGCAGGTAGGCGGGTTCGACGGGGATGAACATAAACACGAAGTCCAGCGTGCGCACGCCTTCGAGGTCGGTATAGTCTTTTTGCGAAAGGCTGCGGATGTGGGCGCGGATGCTGGCGACGTGGGCGGCGAGTTCGCGTTCGGCGGTTGCGGCGTCGGCGGCTTGGGTGTAGCGGACGTAGGCGGTCAGCGAGACTTTGGAGTCGATGACGATTTGCTTGCCTTCGGGCAGATTGACGAGGACGTCGGGCTGGAGGCGGCGCGCGCCGTCTTCTTCTTGGCGGACGGCAGCGGCTTGGACGGTGTATTCGCGTCCTTTTTGCAGGCCGGAATGTTCCAAAACGCTTTCCAAAATCATCTCGCCCCAGTTGCCTTGGGTTTTGTTTTGCGTGCCGGTGAGCGCATCGGTGAGGGCTTTGGCGTCGCTGTGCAGTTGGGTGTTGAGGGTTTGCAGGCGTTTGAGTTCGTTTTCGAGGGTCAGCCTTTCGCGCGCTTCTTTTTCATAGGTTTGCTGAACCAGCTCGCTGAAGCCGTGGATGCGTTCGTTGAGCGGGGTCAGCAGTTGGCTGAGGTGGTCGCGGTTTTGCTCGGTGAAGCGGCGGCTTTTCTCTTCCAAAATGGTGTTGGCGAGGTTTTGGAACTGGTCGCCCAAGCTTTGGCGGGCTTCGGCAAGGAGCTTGAGCTTTTCGTCGGCGGCGAGGCGTTCCTGTTCGAGCTGGATGTGGAGGCGTTCGTTGCGGACGTGCAGGTTGTGCGCGTTTTCCTGAAGCTCGGCGTAATCTTGTTTCAGACGACCTGCTTCCTGTTCTCGCTCTTGAAGATAACCGATTTGGCGTTCGGCAGCGGCGAAGCGGTTGCCCAATTCCTGCAACTCGCCTTGCAAATCTTGGACATGATAGCGCGCTTCGGCAAGCTCGGCGGCGGTTTGCGCCTGATTTTGTTCGGCAAATTCAAGATGCTGGCGGGACTCGGCAAGCGATTGCATCAGGGCAAACTGCTGCGTCTGCGCCTTATTTCGGGCGAGCAGCCAAGTGATGAGCGCGCCGGACAAAAAGGCGAGCGCGGCGGTCAGGAGGAGCAGGACATTCATAGGTCGTCTGAAAACGGGAAAAGCAAAAACGGCAATATAGCATGTTTGTAGGACAAGCTCGCTGCGCGCTTGAGTATAGTGGATTAACTTTAAACCAGTACAGCGTTGCCTCGCCTTGTCGTACTATCTGTACTGTCTGCGGCTTCGTCGCCTTGTCCTGATTTAAATTTAATCCACTATAGGATGAGGCGGAATGACTGATAAACCGATGCGAACGGCGGTTCGCAGAATGCAGGACGAAGCAGTGGTAGCGAATCAATTTGATGGGGGTATGAACGGCATCGACGAAACAGAAAGCCTTTTCAGACGACCCCGCCAACCCATACAAACGGCAGGTCGTCTGAAAACCTGAAAACAAGTGTTGCACGCTTCGCTGCGCCCAAATAGAGCTTTGACCACCGACAGCTTGGAAAAACCGCTCACTTTGGGCAAGGCAGAGCAATGCCGCAGCGTCGGATTAGAGATTTGATGAGCAATTTCACAAGAAAACAGCGGATTCAGGTTTGTCGGGCAGGGATTTTGGTTTCAGACGACCTGTTTTTGCCAAAAATAGATAGGTTATTTAAAAAAGGGCAATGGCGATTATAGCCTGAGGCTAAAAACCCAAAATCCAAGCGGAAAAGTGTTGTTTTTTATCTGATTGAAAAATAAAAGGAAAATTTAAAAATTTTCTAAAATGATGTAATTTGGCAACAAAAAATCCGAGAGTATCTATTCTAAAATAAACGATTTGTAATCAGCTTGTAACTAAGACATCGGTGTCATTCTTCAAGACATCGGTGTCATTTTCAAAACTAAAAATAATTTATCAAAATAATTACATTATGGCATTAATACCGCTATTTTCTTTACAAAAAAACTGTATAATTTATCAATTAAGGCGGTATCATGACACCTGTCGATATGGCAGACACGCCGACGACGAATACAGATGTTGCTAAATAACATTTGATTAATATGTAAAAGGATTACCCGAAATGAAAAATTTATTGACCTTGGCCGCAGCCTCTTTAATCGGTATGGCCGGTGTTACCGCTTCAGCCTCTATGGTTGCCCGCAATATCGAAACCGTTGCAAAAAAATAATTTGAAAACAAACGAAATATTTTAAACGCTTCCCAACCCCCCACAAACAACCCTTCCCGCCCGCGGCGGAGCGGCTTTCGGCTTTCAACCGATTCCGGCATCAGATGCCGACACAAACGCGAACCGCAGACCGCCAAACTCGGCGGCGGGAACAAAAGAAAGAGAGATTACCATGAAAAACTTAATCAAATTGGCAGCCGCCTCCCTGATTGGCATGTCCGGTCTGACCGCCAGCGCGACGACCGTCGCCAAAAACATCGCCGAAGCCGGCAAATAATAAGCCGACCCGACGATATATTGGATTAACAAAAATCAGGACAAGGCGACGAAGCCGCAGACAGTACAGATAGTAC
>CAUSOO010000138.1:0-3119 GCA_963533245.1 uncultured Neisseria sp. | reverse complement strand
GCTTCAGCACCTTAGAGAATCGTTCTCTTTGAGCTAAGGTGAGGCAACGCCGTACCGGTTTAAAGTTAATCCACTATATATTGATATGAACGAAATCGCCTTTCATTTGTTGAGGCATATGTGGCTGTTTTTCATATTCACGCTACCGATTAACCACACTTAATACAAAAAAGGTCGTCTGAAAACCCGAAATATCGTTTTCAGACGACCTTTTACAATCAAACCCTTATGCGAACGGATGATGCAAAACGATGGTTTCTTCGCGGTCAGGGCCGGTAGAGACGATGGCTACCGGTGCGCCGCAGACTTCTTCGATGCGTTTCAAATATGCTTTGGCATTGGCAGGCAATGCGTCATAGCTTTTCACGCCGAAAGTGGATTCGCTCCAGCCGGGCATGGTTTCGTAAATCGGTTTGCAGGTTTCTACCGCATCGGAACCGCAAGGCAGGATGTCGGTTTTGCTGCCGTCGGGCAATTCGTAGCCGACGCAGATATTGATGGTTTCAATGCCGTCCATCACGTCCAGTTTGGTGATACACATACCGGAAATGCCGTTGACTTGGATGGAGCGTTTCAACGCGGCGGCATCAAACCAACCGCAGCGGCGTGCGCGGCCGGTTACGGAGCCGAATTCGTGTCCGCGTTCTGCCAAACCTGCACCTACTTCGTCAAACAATTCAGTCGGAAACGGGCCTGAACCGACGCGCGTGGTATAGGCTTTGACGATACCCAAAACATAATCCAGCATTTGCGGACCTACGCCCGCGCCTGCGGAAGCGGCTCCTGCCAAGCAGTTGGAAGAGGTAACGAAGGGGTAAGTGCCGTAATCGATGTCCAACAGCGTACCTTGTGCGCCTTCAAACAGCAGTTTTTCACCGTTTTTGTTTTTCTCGTTCAACACGCGGGATACGTCGGTAATCATAGGCGTAATGCGCGGCGCGACTTTTTCGATAACCGCCATTACGTCTTCCGCTTTCACCGGCTCGGCATTGTGCAGATGTTGCAGTTGGACATTGTAATAGGCAAGGACGGCATCCAGTTTTTCACGCAGTTTTTCAGGATGCAGTAAATCGACGATGCGGATGGCGCGGCGTGCCACTTTGTCTTCGTAGGCAGGGCCGATGCCGCGGCCGGTCGTGCCGATTTTGCCTTTGCCGCGCGATGCTTCGCGGGCTTGGTCAAGCGCGATGTGGTAAGGCAGGATCAGCGGACAGGTCGGCGCGATTTTCAGACGACCCTCGACGTTTTTCATGCCTGCTGCGTTCAACTCGTCGATTTCGCCCAACAATGCTTCGGGGGATACGACAACGCCGGAACCGATGAAGCAATCCAAGTTTTCATGCAGGATGCCGCTCGGAATCAGGCGCAAAATGGTTTTCTTACCGCCGACGACCAGAGTATGACCCGCATTGTGGCCGCCTTGGAAACGCACGACACCGCTGGTTTCTTCCGCCAGCCAGTCAACGATTTTACCTTTGCCTTCATCGCCCCACTGGGCGCCGATTACTACAACATTTTTAGCCATAGCCATATAACCTATTAATATTAAAAAATTATCGTGAATCAACTTCAAACCAAGACAGCTTTGCGCCCGCACTGATTTGCCTTTAATCCGCTATGAATGGGTATTTAAATTTTCTCAACCTGCCAAACGCCGTCCAACTTTTTCAGACGACCTGCAACCTCTTCCGAAGCATTGTGTCCGATACCGTAGTCGACAACGACACACTGCCCTTGTTCACGCAAGGCTTCGACTGCTTCGCGAGCCGCTTCGGCATCGTCCGCATCAACCAAGACGACGGGCTGACGCTCAATGGCGGGCAAACGTCCGATAAAGCTGCGCAAGTCGAAACTGAATCCCGTTGCCGGACGCGCACGGCCGAAATATTCGCCCAATCCGTCATAACGCCCGCCCCGAGCGACCGCGTCATGGAAATTGGAACCGTATGCGGCATACAGCAAGCCCGTGTGGTAATTGTCGACGCGCAGTTCGGATAAGTCGATATGGACTTTCTGATTCGGGAAGGCATCGCACACTGCCTGCAATTCGTCCAATGCGCTGCCGACTGCCGACAGATCCGGCAATCGTTCGCGCGCGGCGGACAACACTTCCCGTCCGCCATACAGACGCGGCAGCAGCGAAAATGCTTTCGCCCACATACCGTCCAGCTTCCAAGCCTTAACCTGCGCCTCGACCGCTTCGGTATCTTTATCCTGCATCAACGCAAGCAGCGTTGCGGACTGCTCCGCATCCAAATGCGCCGCATCGGACAAAGCGCGGAATACGCCGATATGACCCAGCGACAGCAAAACCTCGCCCATATCGGCAATCTTCATGCTTTTGAGCATCAGGTCAATCAGTTCGATATCCGCCCGGATGTCGGCGAAACCATACATCTCCGCTCCCGCCTGTAAAGGTTCGCGCATATTGAGCAAACCTTCTGGCCGCGCGTGCAACACAGGACCTGCGTAGCACAAGCGGTTAATCCCTTGATTGGCGGACAAAAGATGTGCATCGATACGCGCCACTTGCGGCGTAATATCGGCGCGGATGCCTAACTGCCGACCGCTAAGCTGATCGACCACCAAAATGGTTTTCAAAGACAAGCCCGCGTCAATGTGCGTCAGCAGGGAATGGCTGTATTCCATCAGCGGGGGCTGTACCAGCTCGTAACCGTGCACTCGGAACAAAGTCAACAACTGCTCTCGCGCGCTTTCCAACTGTCGGGCGTTGGTCGGCAACACATCGGCAACATGTTCGGGAAGCTGCCAAGATTGCATGGGAATCTACCTTCTATCTGTTTTTGTAAACGCAAAGGGCTGCTTGAATTTAAAACCAGACAGGCAAACAGCCCGTTTCTCGAAATACGCCGCGCAAACGATGCAGCGTTTCCAACAAATCTGATTTTAAATTCAAACAGCCCCTGAATGACGGCTTTAAACCGCCGAGTTATTAAAAGCAGACTTTACCATACAAAACAGTTTTGTGCAGCCTGTTTTCATACCGGACAGCCCCTGACTTTGGCGGAAATGGGATTTTGTATACGGGGAATAACATGTTTATATGGATTAAATTTAAATCAGGACAAGGCGACGAAGCCGCAGACAGTACAGATAGT
>CAUSOO010000137.1:0-3150 GCA_963533245.1 uncultured Neisseria sp. | reverse complement strand
TCCCCTAAATTCCCATCAAGACATTTAGGGGATTTCCCATGAGCACCTTCTTCCAGCAAACCGCCCAAGCCATGATTGCCAAACACATCGACCGCTTCCCATTATTGAAGTTGGATCAGGTGATTGATTGGCAGCCTATCGAACAATACCTGAACCGTCAAAGAACCCGTTACCTTCGAGACCACCGCGGCCGTCCCGCCTATCCCCTGTTGTCCATGTTCAAAGCCGTCCTGCTCGGACAATGGCACAGCCTCTCCGATCCCGAACTCGAACACAGCCTCATCACCCGCATCGATTTCAACCTGTTTTGCCGTTTTGACGAACTGAGCATCCCCGATTACAGCACCTTATGCCGCTACCGCAACTGGCTGGCGCAAGACGACACCCTGTCCGAATTGCTGGAACTGATTAACCGACAACTGGCCGAGAAAAACCTAAAAGTAGAGAAGGCATCCGCCGCCGTCATTGACGCCACCATTATTCAGACCGCCGGCAGCAAACAGCGTCAGGCCATAGAAGTCGATGAAGAAGGACAAGTCAGCGGCCAAACCACACCGAGCAAAGACAAAGATGCCCGCTGGACAAAGAAAAACGGCCTCTACAAACTCGGTTACAAACAACATACCCGTACCGATGAGGAAGGCTATATCGAGAAACTGCACATCACTCCTGCCAATACCCATGAGTGCAACCATCTGTCCCCTTTGTTGGAAGGCATTGCCGAAGGTACGACCGTCTATGCCGACAAAGGCTACGACAGTAAGGAAAACCGGCAACATCTGAAAGAGCATCAGTTGTTAGACGGCATTATGCGCAAAGCCCACCGCAACCGTCCGCTGACGGAAGCGCAAACCAAACGCAACCGATATTTGTCGAAGACCCGTTATGTGGTCGAACAAAGCTTCGGTACGCTGCACCGTAAATTCCGCTACGCCCGGGCAGCCTATTTCGGACTGATTAAAGTGAGTGCGCAAAGCCATCTGAAGGCGATGTGTTTGAACCTGTTGAAAGCGGCTAACAGGCTAAGTGTGCCTGTTGCCGCCTAAAAGGCGGCCCGGATGCCTGATTATGGGGTATCCGGGGAGGATTAAGGGGGTATTTGGGTAAAATCAGGAGCAATTAGGGGCGGAAATAGACGAAAACCTGTGTTTGGGTTTCGGCTGTTGGGGGGAAAGGCTTTTTTGCAAAGGTCTCGGATAGTACATAAGGGCGTTGGCAACGCTGTATCATTGCAATTTTAATCCGCTATAGAATTGAGTTGTCTTGTGTTGAAACTTTAATTTATCGTTCTTTTTGAACAGTAATTAGGTTGAATGCTGAAAAGGTCGTCTGAAAATCATTTCCCTTAGTTTTCAGACGACCTCTTTCTTTATAGGCAACATTTGCCGAAACGCAGTTTTTTATTCAGGCCGGAAGCGTAAGTAAGCTGCTTGATGACCAGTATATTGGTGTGGTCTTGTAGGGCGCGTATGCTGTGGGTTTCGTTGGGTTCAAGGCGGACGACTTGAAGTCCTTGCGTGGAGAGGGTTTCGGTTTGGGTTATGATTTTGGCGCTGCCGTTGAGTACCAGCAGGAGAATAATGGCATCGGCTTGATAATCGGGGATTTCATTATCCTTTTGCAGGGAGAGTTGAACGATTTCTTGGTCGATATCGCTATGGATAACGCCGCCGAGCAAGGCTTTGGGATCTAGGGTGTATTGTTGCATGATGACTCCTTGAGAAGAAAAGCTTTGAGAAAGATTTCAAAAGACGGAAATGTCTTGAGGGTCGTCTGAAAAATACTGGAGACGGCAATAAGTTTGATTGTACGGGTGTATTGACGGGGGAAATTCAATATAAGTCAATATTGTTGTGAATTGGGCGGATTGGCTTTTGTCTTTGAAAATAAAAACCGCCCAATTTGGGCGGTTTTGTATGGCATTGATTTTAAAATGCAACGTAGTTTGCAGGATTGACCGGTTTGCCGTTTTGGCGCACTTCAAAATGCAGTTGCGTGCGGCTGGCGTCTGTATTACCCATGTTTGCGATGGTTTGGCCGCGTTTGACTTGTTGTCCTTCGTTGACCAGCAAGCGTTGGTTGTGGCCGTATGCGCTCAGATAAGATGAGTTGTGTTGGATGATGACCAGGTTGCCGTAACCGCGCAAACCTGAGCCGGCATAGACGACTTTGCCGTCAGCAGCGGCAACGACGGGTTGACCGGCTGTACCGCCGATATCTACACCTTTGTTGCTGCCGCCGAAGTTGCTGATGACGTTGCCGACGGTCGGACGTTGCCATGTGATGCCGCTGACTGTGCGGGTACCGCCTGTGGAAACGGTCGGGGTGTTAAGCGGTGCGGGAGTCGGTTTGGGAGAGGCGGTGTGTGTCGGAGGAGGTGTCGGAACAGACGCGGTAGCGGTTGGGGCGCTGTAACCGTTCGGTTTGACGCGGAGGGTTTGTCCGACGCTGATGGTGTTGTCTGCCAAGCCGTTCCATGCGCGGAGGTTGTCTTGCGTAATTTGGTAACGTTTGGAAATGTTATAGACGGTATCGCCGCGCACTACGGTGTGTGTTGCAGCATTGATGTCCACCGGCGCGTAAGAAGGCGTGTAAGAGCCGGTAGGGCCGGAAGGGTAGTTGTTGTTGGTAGGAGGAGTGGAGGCGGGAGGGGTATAAGGGGCGTCGTTGTTGGCCGCATTGGTTTCGTAAGGCGCTGCACCATATGGATTGTTGGAGGCTGTATTTGCAGAACCGGAATTGCTGCCGGAATTGCCTACGACGACGGGCGCAGGTTGTTGGCTGGCGCATGCGCTGAGTATGAGGGCGAGGGCTGCCGACCCTGCGTAAAATGCGGTTTTTTTCAACATGATTGGATGACCTTTATATCGGGTTGTTGTTTTATTGGGACATATCATAATAAAAATACGCCCTGTTCTCAAGTATTGCAGCCGTTAGTAACTGTTAAAGTGCCTGATTTTGACTGGTTCGCCTGTTTGAAAATCTGACGGACAGCGGGTATGGGCTTAATGTAGGGTTTCATTTCAAAATAACTGTTTATAGTGGATTAACTTTAAACCGGTACGGCATTGCCTCGCCTTAACTCAAAGAGAACGCTTCTCTAAGGTGCTGAAGCACCAAGTGAATCGGTTCCGTACTATCTGTACTGTC
>CAUSOO010000136.1:0-3253 GCA_963533245.1 uncultured Neisseria sp. | reverse complement strand
TACTGTCTGCGGCTTCGTCGCCTTGTCCTGATTTAAAGTTAATCCACTATATTGTCTGTAAGCGGGTTGTTTCAGACGACCTTAAATGATATGGTTCGTCCGTTTGATGAACATGAAAAGGAGTATCCGATGAAGCTGTATATTTACGACCATTGCCCGTTTTGCGTGCGTGCGCGGATGGCGGCGGGGCTGTTTGGCGCGGACGTTGAAGAAGTTGTGCTGGCAAACGACGACGAGGCAACGCCGATCGGCATGATCGGCGCGAAACAAGTGCCCATCCTGCAAAAAGAAGACGGTTCGTTTATGGGCGAGAGTTTGGACGTTGTCCGCTATCTTGACCGCGAGGGTCGTCTGAAAGATGAAACCCGCCCCGAAATCCAGGCATGGTTGGACAAGGTGGGCGAATACAACCTGAAACTCGTCCAGCCGCGCGTGATCAAACTCGAGCTGCCCGAATTTGAAACGCCGGAAGCGGTGAAATATTTCACGGATAAAAAAGAGAAAAGCATCGGCAGCTTCGCCGCCAATTTGGAAAAAACCGGTCAGTATGTGCAACGGCTGAACGGGGATTTGGCGGAACTGGAAACGCTGATGACAGAAGGCGGAGCAGGCTTGAACGGCGAAATCGGCATGGAAGACATATTGGTGTTCCCGATATTGCGCAACCTGACCGTCGTGCGCGGTGTCGAGTGGCCGCAGAAGATTATGGACTACCTGCTGCGTATGAGCGAAGCATCGGGCGTGCCGCTGTATTTCGACCGCGCCTTGTAATAACCGAATCCGCCGGATAAAACAAACGGAAAGGTCGTCTGAAAACAGTTTTCAGACGACCTTTCCGTTTGCGCCCGCCCTACCTTCCGGGAGTGAATGGAATCAGGCGGAACAAGCATGGCGAGAAATTGTTGATGTATGACCCCGAACAGATCGGGTGATACATCAATAATTCCTAGCCGTGCTTATTGTGCGGCAGGTGCAGAAGCAGTAGCTGCGGCTGCGCCTTCAGCGGCGCTGCGTTGGTAGCCTTTGTCTTTCATACATGCATCGAACACGGCGCGGTCTTGGTTGGCACCGGAAGCTTGTTGACATTGAGCGATTGCCTCTTCAACGCTTACGCTAGGAGTTTTAGCTTCTTCAGTAGTTTTGCTGCTAGAGCAGGCACCCAGCATCAGGCTTGCAGCGGCAACGGCGATCAATAAAGTTTTCATGTCGTATATTCCTATTGTGATTGATGGTTTACAGCGCAAATTTGCGTCTGTCTCAAAACAGAGTCCCATTAGTACGATTTAGTTTCATTTACATATGAAAGGTTTTGATAAGTTTGAACTATGACAGTAAATGCCGTCAGGAAATGATAAGCGGTTTCAAAAATTTAAGAGACATAAACGCCGCCGGCATGGCAATGTAAAAAATCCCCTTTCCACTCCGGCAACACCGCCCAACCCCAACGCCCCGACCGCCTGCCGTTGGGCGGCGCAAGGGTTTTATGGCATAATCGCGCTTACCTTTCCATACCGCAGAAGCTACATTCCTTTTCTGCGGTTTGCCGTAAACCGGCCGCACACTTTGCCGGCGGCATCCTACCGAACACACAATCAAAACATCCTCCCGTTTCAGACGACCCCATGCGGCATTCCGCATCCCGTCCGGACAGAAAGATACCGCCATGAATCCATTCGCCTCACTCGGGCTTGGCAGCGAAATCGTTTCCGCGCTGACCGAACAAGGTTACGAAAACCCGACGCCCATCCAAGCCGCCGCCATCCCCAAAGCACTCGCCGGCCACGACTTGCTCGCCGCCGCCCAAACCGGCACAGGCAAAACCGCAGCCTTCATGCTGCCCAGCTTGGAACGCCTCAAACGCTACGCCACTTCCAGCACCTCGCCCGCGATGCACCCCGTGCGTATGCTGGTGTTGACTCCGACGCGCGAACTTGCCGACCAAATCGACCAAAACGTGCAGGGCTACATCAAAAACCTGCCGCTGCGGCATACCGTCCTCTTCGGCGGCGTCAACATGGACAAACAAACCGCCGACCTGCGCGCCGGCTGCGAAATCGTCGTCGCCACCGTCGGCAGGCTGCTTGACCACGTCAAACAGAAAAACATCAATTTAAACAAAGTCGAAATCGTCGTCCTCGACGAAGCCGACCGTATGCTGGATATGGGTTTCATCGACGACATCCGCAAAATCATGCAGATGCTGCCCAAGCCACGCCAAACCCTGCTCTTTTCCGCAACCTTCGCGCCCCCCATCCGCAAGCTCGCCAAAGACTTCATGAACGCGCCCGAAATCGTCGAAGTCGCCGCGCAAAACACCACCAGCGCCAATGTCGAGCAACACATCATCGCCGTTGACGCGCTCAAAAAACGCAATCTTTTAGAGCGGCTGATTGTCGATTTGCAGATGAACCAAGTCATCGTATTCTGCAAAACCAAACAAAGCGTCGACCAAGTCACCCGCGACCTCGTGCGCCGCAACCTTGCCGCCCAATCCATCCACGGCGACAAATCCCAGCAAAGCCGCCTCGAAACCCTCAACGCCTTCAAAGAAGGCAGCCTGCGCGTCCTCGTCGCTACCGACGTCGCCGCACGCGGACTGGACATCGCCGAGCTGCCCTTCGTCATCAACTATGAGCTGCCGACCCAGCCCGAAGACTACGTCCACCGCATCGGACGCACCGGCAGGGCAGGCGCGGACGGCGTCGCCATTTCCCTGATGGACAAAACCGAGCAAAAAATGTTTGAAGCCATCAAAGAATTGACCGGCAACGACTTGGCAGTCGAACGCATCGAAGGCTTCGAACCGAACTGGTGGGGAAGTGACGCCGACAGCGATGCCGCCGCAGACACCCAAACCGCCCCGACCCGCAGCCGCGGCAGCGACAGAAACCGCTCCGACCGGAACAACCGCAGCGAACGCAATGACCGTAACGAGCGCGGCGACAAATCACCAAAAGCCGACAAAACCGATCCCGGCGCCGCCTGCGGCACCATCGCCGGACGCAGCCGCCGCAGCCGCAGGGAACGCCAACCCTGCGCCCTGCTGCAACCCAATTACGGCGCAAAATAAAGCCGGTTCCCCATAAAACCCGAAAGGTCGTCTGAAACAGTTTTCAGACGACCTTTTTGTGTTGAACCATCACACTTTCCTTCAAACACACGACAAGGGGCGCAATCATGCGTCCCTTGTTCATTATCGTGGATTAACTTTAAATCAGGACAAGGCGACGAAGCCGCAGACAGTACAGATAGT
>CAUSOO010000135.1:0-3405 GCA_963533245.1 uncultured Neisseria sp. | reverse complement strand
GGTAATCGTGCTGTCGGTAATCTTGTCGTCTTCCGCCAGCAGCATGGCTTTGGAGAGGACGACCGAGAGCGTGTTGTCGCCCTCAAACGGGATAAACAGCTTGTCGGATGCGTCTTTTTTGCGGCTGTCGGGTACGATGCAGAGGTATTGGTCGTCCGGCAGCATCAGGATGTTGCTGCTGCCGATGTGGATTTTGTAGGTGCGCAGTTTGCCCTGTACCACGAGGAAGTTACCGTCTATGTGGGCAACCTTAGCGATTTTCAGGCGCGGCAGCAGGGTTTCCAATACGGCTTTGCGGGTTTTGGCGACTTCGCCCAAATCGCCGAAGGAATAGCTCTGCCAGTAGCTGTAAAAACGTGCCTCTCCGCCGTTGTCTTCCCAAGTCGGATCGTTGCCTACGCTTGCCACGCCGACAAACAAATCGACGTCGCGCAATACTTCGGAAAACACGCGCGGCGGAATATCAATTAAGTCCAGCGCGGTGGCATGGTAATCGTCGTCCAACCGGTGAAAGCGCACTTGGTCGGTACTGACATACTGCCAGATATAGCTTTCCGTCCATGCTTCTTCGCTGTCCACCGCGTTTGCCCAAAATTGGGCGAGCAGGTTGTATTCAGGCAATTCCAACGAGACGGTTGCGTCGTCGCCGCCGTCCCACGCGCCGGCCAGCGAGCCTCTCCAGCCGCGCCCTTTGGCCAGCGTCATGTATTGGTGTTGTTTCAGGATGTGGGCGGCAAAACGGTTGCTGTATGTTTTGGTGTTGATTTCGGCTTCGGTGAGCAGATAGATTTCACGGTATGCCTGTTTCAGCGGCTGGCGGATTTCTTTGTCCAGCAGCAGTTTGCGCCATTGGGCGATGCTTTGCTGCGTAGCGAGCGCAGGATGCCACAAGCTGACTTGCAGGCAGTCCGAAACATCGGTTTGCGCGCCCATTTCGTCCACCCATGTTCCGTTCAGCCACAGCGCGGATTTGCCCTGCGTGTCGTTTTCGTCGCGGAAAAACTGCCATACCAGCGAGCGTGTGAGGCAGGACATCAGCCCGTGTTGCCAGTAATACTGTTCGGCGTGTTCCAGCGGTACGCGGTGTTCGGAGCGCATCATTTGGTCCAAGCGGTCGCGTTGGGCGGTGAGCGTGGCGTTAAGGGTTTTCTGTGTAGCTTTAATCTTTTTCAGTTTGTCGGCATGGTCGGTTTTTACGAAGGCGGGCACGGTTTTCTGCGGCGAGCCGTCGGGTTTGAACCAGCGCAGTTCGGACTTGCCTACGCCCGTTACCGCCAGACGGCAGGTGTAGCCGCCAAAGTCGTAGTCACGGCAGCCTTCCTGCAAGCCGAAGCTGTCCACCGCCATGTCTTCGATTTCGTTGCGGGATACGCCCCGCTGCGCAGCGGCTTCGTCCAAATATTTGGCAATCGCGCTTTGCACGTTGCTGAACTTAATCCGCAGGCGCAGGCGTGAAAGGCAGGCGATGCCGTCCAGCCCTTTGGAGCGGAACAGCGCGTAGAAGCAGGCGTTGCCCATAGCAGCATAGCGCGCGCCGAGATTGGGGATTTTGTCGTATGAATGCAGCGCAAGCTGGGTAAGAGCGGACAGGGTGGCGCTGTCGTGGAAATGGCTGCACATCCACACCAGCCCTTTGAGCACGGTCTGGTTGATGCTGCAAACGGGCAGGACATGGGTGTCGTAGTTGTATGAGCCGCCTCTGTATTCGTGGGTAAAGGTTTCAATACGTACTTCTTCATTACCGTAGACAAATTCTATCCAGCCGTGCAGCATCTTTTTGAACCTGTCCGCCCCCAGCGTGTCAATTAGCGTTTTGGCTTCTTTCAGGTATTTTTCGCTTGGCTTGCCCGCATTGGCGGATAGGGCAAGCGCAATGATCTTGCTCCATACGTCCTGCTGTTCCGGTGGCAGCGCGGCAAGCTGCGGATTGGCGTACTGGGCAAACTCGTCGTCTTGGGCGGGGAAGCAGGCTTCGGCAGAACCGCCTGCCAGTTCTGCCAGAGCGGCAAGGTTGGCGGTAGCGGCTTTCTTGTCCCACAGGTGTTCCGCAAAGACGCGGTAACGGTCGCAGGCGTTTTTCAGGCATTCCGAAAGCGTTTCGCTCGGATTGGGAAACTGTTTTTTGATTTGGTTGATCAGATATTTGAGCGGATAGTCATCTGCCTGTCGTTCGGACAGCCCGTTGTCGTCCAGCATGGCGGCAAAAATGCGCTGCACATCCTGCTCTGTCATCGGCAGCGTTTTGCGCGCTAGAGCCATCGCCACCGCTACACGGGTGGTGCCGTAACTGCGTATCCAGTCCCCGCCTTTGTTGTTAAAAACTTTATTTCGTCCCCAGCCGCGTATCAAATCAATGCAGTGGATCAGGAAATCGACGCGGTATTCGGGAGCGGCTTTCTCCACTTCGGCAAAGCTGGGGCAGAGTTTCAGATTTATCGTGTCGTATTCGTTCAAACATTTTTGGCGCCATTCCTTTTGCAGTACGTCGAGAAGCTGATTGAACTCGGCACGGCGACTGTCGGAAATCTGCACGGTTTGGTTTTGGATCATGGGACTTTCCTTGCGTATCAATGTGTTGGTTATTTTGCGGTAAAGACGAACAACGTCGGTAAGGGTTTTCTTGTCCGCACTATTCAGGCTGTATCGGGTGGTTTCGGCAAAGGCACGGTAGCGTTGCGCGGCGGTTTTCAGGCTGCCTATCCGCCCACCAGCGGCGTGAGTTTGATGAAATTGACGACCAGTCCGTCATGCAGGTACACCATGTCGTCCAGCGTTTCCAGTTGGCGGTTGTCGGCAAGGATGAAAAACGCGTTCTGCTCAAAAGCTTTCAGGGCGACGGCGATTTGCTTTTCCGCGTCCACGGGCTGCGGATTTGCCCCCTTTTTGCCGCGCGATTCCTGAATTACGATGTCGCCGCGATCTGTGGGGATAACGAGGCTGTGGCGCAGCAAGGCATCAGCGGCGCGGTCGTTATAGGCGGTAACTTCCTGCCGTACGCGTTCGGCAATCAGCTCCGCTGCGCTGATGTGGTTGGTTCGGAACTTCAAAAACAGTTCGTGCAGCACTTTGCCGGCGAGGTTTTGGTCTTGGATGGTGATGGTAGCTGCAATCATGGATGACTCCTCCAAACAGAAAACAGATGAATCATACTGTTTTTTGGGCGTTTCAGGCAGCCTGAAACAAAACATCCTGCACTTTGATAGAGGTAAGTGCAGGATGCTATTTACATTTTAGTTATGTAGGAACTTTGTTTAACTTCGTTGAAGCTCACGTTTTCAGACGACCTTTGGCGGCAGGTATTTACTTGCTTCGCGCAAGCTCAGTTTGGCCATTTTGTGCCGGTGTCGGTTGATAAAGCCTTGTACCCATTCGGGGTTGGTTTTGCTGTAATCGCGCAATGCCCAG
>CAUSOO010000134.1:0-3487 GCA_963533245.1 uncultured Neisseria sp. | reverse complement strand
TCTAACAGAATAATTTGCATGATTTAAACTCCAAAATTATTTGTGTTGATCGGTGTAAGGCAGCAGAGCCAGGAAGCGTGCGCGTTTGACTGCAGTAGCCAATTGGCGTTGGTAATGCGCTTTGGTGCCGGTGATGCGGGCAGGGATGATTTTGCCGTTTTCAGAAATGAAGTCTTTCAGCAAATCAACTTGTTTGTAATCGACTTCTTGGATTTTTTCAGCCGTAAAGCGGCAGAATTTTCTACGTTTGAATGATTGACGAGCCATTGTCGTTTAACCTTTATATTCTTTAATGTTCTGTATGCGGAGTATCGGCCTTGGGAAGCGTTTGCTTCGCTGTGCGAGAAAGCCTTCTGCTTCAACCATCGTATCTTGCCGATACTGCCATTCTTCAGCCTGCTTACCTAAAATACGCGCGGGAATTTCAAAACTGACCAGGCATTTTTGCCCGTTTTCTTCCTGCCAAGATTCATGCTTTAACATAATATCCAAAACAGGGATTCCTGCCGGCGTATATCTCAAGGATTCAACCTTGTAAATCAGGGCGGTAAGCTTTGTAAGATTATCCAATCTTATTCGGCTGCTGCAACTTCTTCAGCCGCACCGTTCAGCAAGTTTTTTGCTTTTTCGCCGCCCAGCATAGGAGAGGCTTCGGTTACAGCATGTTTTGTTTTGATGGTCAGATGGCGCAGTACGGCATCGTTAAAGCGGAAAGCGGTTTCCAGCTCTTCAACTACTTCAGGAGTAGTTTCGATGTTCATCAAAACATAGTGTGCTTTGTGGATTTTGTTAATCGGGTAAGCCAGTTGACGGCGGCCCCAGTCTTCCAAGCGGTGGATTTTGCCGCCGGCTTCGGCAATCATGGTTTTGTAACGTTCAACCATAGCAGGCACTTGCTCGCTTTGATCAGGATGAACGATAAACACGATCTCATAATGACGCATGTTATCTCCTTATGGATGATTAAATACAGCCTTTTGCCATGCGAAAGCAAAAGGCAAGGTTGAAAGCGTCGGATTATAACCGAAATTCAAGTCTGTCACAAGCAGACAATGCTGTCTGAAAATATTCTGTTTTAAATATTCTGTTTTCAGACGACCTCTATCCTCATCAAATCATCATTATTTATCCCGCCGTGACATTCCAGATAAACTTCAACATCATTCCCCTGCCAAACACAGGCAACAGCAAATCCATCAGACAACATCGCTGTCATCCCATGCCAATCCGAACATCCGCACACCTGTATTTCCTTTTTTCCATCTGCCGTAAATCGATAGCCAACCTTGCGCATATCCTCGGGAAAATCCAAATCCGCCGCCTTCAACAGTGCTTCTTTAATGCACCATAGCCGATAAAATTCTTCCTTATCCCAATCCCTGGATACCAAATATTCCTTTTCCCACTCAGTACATACCCACTCCGCCAGTGCCTGAAAATCACGAAAACGGATTTTCTCAACATCCACACCGGCGGACAGACTATTTGATGTACACAACACCGCAGCAATGCCGTGACTATGGCTGAGCGAAACGATTGGATGTTTTGATTTTTGCTTAAGGGCGCGACTGACTTTCCAATCTATTCTTTCCGACAATTGCGGTGATTGGGCTATCCTCTGCCTATCATGCTGACTTAAAGAATCATCACAATAAGTTTCGGCAAGTAGCTCATCTCCGAGCAGGCAATACAAATGCTTCTTCATCGGACATCCAAAACAAAATTTTCTAAAACCAAAATGAGCCGGCAGCATATACCCACCGGCTCATTTCAACACATTGCAAGCATTAAGCTACCATTTAAAGATAACAGTTAGACCAAATTACCGCCAAACCATAATTTGATCGTTACACTTTTAATGCAAGCTTCCTTTTAAAACTACTCGGCTGTTCCAAGTAGCAACATGGCATTCATACTCATTGCCGCCAACGGTTTTTTTGTCAAAATAGCTGACTAAGCGTACGGATTTCGCTTTTCTTTGTACCGCAGTGCTTTGGAAGCGTTTCACTGTACTCAAGAAAGCACGCTGGCAGGATTCCTCCGGACTTTTACCGACCATATTGGCAATTTGACGGGAGACCAAAGTGGTATTACCGGTGCTGCCGTAAGAAACTTTGATATTAGGATTCAGAACAGATTTCGCTTCATCGGAATTCAGTGCAACACTTGCCTTACACATATAAACGTCATTTTTTCCTTTGCCATTCACTTTATGCCCTTCCCCCACACTGCGGCATGCTCCTGAAGCTTTCCCGGCATTTTGTTCATGAGATGAAGCCGAGCCTGAATTTCCGGCAGAAGATTCCGATTTTGATTGGTTACTAGCACATGCAGAAATGGCTAATACTGAAGACAAAGCGATTAGATAAGAAAAACGGCGCATTTCAATGACTCCCAAAAGTAGTTTGTAAATAAGGATTACGATTTGTTATTGTAATGCATTGCGGATTATCTGATAAGAAATAAATCACCCCTTCTTTTACAAAAACTCCCTCTCACCGCACGACTTCAAATATTGTTATAAAGCAAATTGTATGAACTCTCTCTTTCAGACGACCTGCAATTCGCCACACACATAAAATCATCTGAAAAATAGACAAACTTTATCATCAACCGTTAGACTGCCCAGATTATGTTACGGATACGCTTATGAATATCTTAATTTCCAACGACGACGGCTACCTAGCCCCCGGCATTGCTATTTTGGCACGCGTTGCAGCAGAATTTGCCAATGTCCGCGTAGTTGCACCCGAACGCGACCGCAGCGGCGTCAGCAATTCTTTAACACTTGACCGCCCGCTGCAAATAAAAGAAGCCTCAAACGGTTTTTACTATGTCAGCGGAACGCCAACCGACTGTATCCATGTCGGACAACACGCCCTGCCCGATTTCAAACCTGATTTGGTTTTATCCGGAATAAACAATGGCGCCAACATGGGGGACGACACCCTCTACTCAGGTACAGTCGCCGCAGCAACCGAAGCCTATCTGATGGGCATTCCCGCCATCGCTTTTTCATTGAATGATTCACGCGGCCGCTACTGGAAAACCGCTGAAAAATCCGTTTGGATGTTGCTAGAATATTTGTTAAAAAATCCTCCTAAAGAGCCCATCCTGTGGAATATCAACATCCCCGCAGTCATGCCTGAAGACATACAGGGCATTAAAATTACGCGATTGGGCAGAAGACACCACGAGCAAAGCATCGTCCCCATGCACAATCCGCGCGGGGAACCGATTTACTGGATAGGGCCGGTCGGCAACATTTCCGACCAAGAGGAAGGCACCGACTTTGGAGAGTGCGAATCAGGATTCATCACCATCACCCCCCTGCAAATCGACCTGACAGCCTACAACCAACTCCAAAGCGTCAGGGAGTTTTGGCAAGGCATAAAACCCTCAAACACATAACCTTTTCAGACGACCTGCTTCTGATATAGTGGATTAAATTTAAATCAGGACAAGGCGACGAAGCCGCAGACAGTAC
>CAUSOO010000133.1:0-3496 GCA_963533245.1 uncultured Neisseria sp. | reverse complement strand
TACTGATGTGCCGCCGTATTTATGTACGATTAACGCCATGTTTCGTGCTTTCTTGAGGGGAGTTGGTCGGGCAGTATGGTCTGCTGGAAAAGGGCTTATTATTACTATTTTTTACATGAAATTCAAGGCTGGGACGGGAATAATCGAATTTTCTACCGGAATCGGAGAATAAAGGCGTTGGAGTGTGATTCATGGCAAAAGGTCGTCTGAAAACCGAGGGGATGGTTTTCAGACGACCTTTTGTTTCAGTTGGGCAATGAAACCGGGTCAGGAACAATGGATTGACGGTTTGATTGGTTTTGGGAGTATGGCTTGCCGTCAAGCAGTGCGGTGTTTTTTGCCGCGTATCCATTTGGTCAATATGCCGCCTTCGCTGCCGAAGATGACGGACAGGGTGTATAAGACGCCGCAACACAAAATAATGGCGGGACCCGACGGTATTTCAACGTGATACGAAAACAGCAGGCCCGCAAAGCCGCAGGAGAGTGCCAGCAAGACTGACAATAAAATCAACATACCCATATTTTTTGCCCACAAGCGGGCGGTAATGGCGGGCAACATCATCAGTCCGACCGACATCAGCGTGCCGAGTGCTTGAAAGCCGGCAACCAAGTTCATAACCACCAACACCAGAAACACGACATGCCAAAAGCCGCCTTTCCCGCCGACGGCTTTTAGGAACAGAGGGTCTATGCTTTCCAAGACTAAGGGGCGGTAGATGATTGCCAAAGCGGTGATCGTTATGCTGGCGGCGATGGCAATCAGTTGTAATGCAGGGATGTCCACTGCCAAGACGGAACCGAACAGCAAATGCAGTAAATCTACGCTGCCGTCCTTCTGTTTGCTGACCAAGATGACGCCGATTGCCAGACTGCTCAAATAAAATGCGGCAAAGTTGGCATCCTCTTTCAAAGTGGTGAAACGGCTGACCAATCCTGCCAAAAGAGCCATCAGCATGCCGGCAACAAAGCCGCCTATGCTCATTGCCGGCAGGCTCAAACCGGCGAAAATATAACCTATCGCGGCGCCGGGCAAAACAGCATGACTTAATGCGTCTCCGACCAGGCTCATACGGCGCATCACGAGGAAAACGCCGACAGGTGCGGCACTGAATGCCAAACAGAATATCGATGCCAGCGCATAACGCATGAAATCGAACTCTGCGAACGGAGAAATCAGTAAATCGTAAAAATTCATGGTGTTTGCCGTTTGGGTTTGAGAATAATCGATGCAGGCGCATTATCCTAATTCTGCCGCATAAGGGCAAATGGGATAACCGCCTGCAATCGTTTTCAGACGACCTTAAAAGGTTGCGGCTTCTGCCAAGATTTTACCTGCCAAG
Organism: uncultured Neisseria sp.; assembly: GCA_963533245.1. Lineage (GTDB taxonomy): Bacteria > Pseudomonadota > Gammaproteobacteria > Burkholderiales > Neisseriaceae > Neisseria. The sequence continues at coordinate 2,154 of CAUSOO010000133.1, read as the reverse complement.
TCTTTGGGCGACAGGTTGGGTTCGCCTTGCAGCGGCCATTCGATGCCGACGGTCGGGTCGTTCCAAATCAGCGAATGTTCGGCTTTCGGGTTGTAATAGTCCGTGCATTTGTAAACGAATTCGGCTTCATCGCTCAAAACGTAAAAGCCGTGTGCGAAACCTTCGGGTACCCACAGTTGGCGTTTGTTTTCAGCCGACAGGATTTCGCCTGCCCATTTGCCGAAAGTCGGCGAGTCTTTACGCATATCGACGGCAACGTCAAACACTTCGCCGACAACGACGCGGACGAGTTTGCCTTGCGTGTTTTCGGTTTGGTAATGCAGGCCGCGCAATACGCCTTTGCCTGATTTGGAATGGTTTTCCTGCACGAAGGTGCGGTCGCAGACGTTGGCCTTAAACCATTCGTCGCGGAAGGTTTCCATAAAGAAGCCGCGCGCGTCGCCGAAGACTTGCGGTTCTAAAAGTTTGACTTCGGGAATGGTGGTATCAATGATTTTCATATTTTCAATTCCACTTGAACGAATCAAGAAAACTACGTTTGATGCTATGAATACAATAGGTTTGAGCTTAGCGGTTTATGCCCGCCAACAAGCGTAAGAGATATTGACCGTATTGGTTTTTTGCCATCGGGCGGGCGAGTTCTTCCAGACGCTCGTCTGAAAGCCAGCCGTTGCGCCAAGCGATTTCTTCGAGGCAGGCGACTTGCAGGTCTTGGATGTTTTGCACGGTTTGGACGAATGAGGCGGCTTCGTGCAGGCTTTCGTGCGTACCGGTGTCCAACCATGCAAAGCCGCGCCCCAAAAGCTGGACGGACAATGAACCGTCGTCAAGATACATTTGGTTGAGCGTGCTGATTTCGAGTTCGCCGCGCGCGGACGGTTTGACTTGTTTGGCAAATTCTACGACGCGGTTGTCGTAGAAATATAAGCCTGTTACCGCCCAGTCGGATTTGGGCTGTTTCGGTTTTTCTTCGATGGATAAGGCATTGAAGTTTTCGTCAAATTCGACGACGCCGAAGCGTTCGGGGTCTTTGACTTGGTAGCCGAACACGGTGGCGCCGTGTTTTTTGGAGGCGGCTTGTTTCAGGGTTTGGGTAAACGACTGGCCGTAGAAAATATTGTCGCCCAAGACCAAGCAGACGTTGTCGTTGCCGATAAACTCTTCGCCGATGATGAATGCTTGCGCCAAGCCGTCGGGGCTGGGTTGTTCGGCGTAGCTGATGGAGATGCCGAAATCGCTGCCGTCGCCGAGCAGTCGTCTGAAAGAGGGATTGTCTTCGGGGGTGGTGATGACCAAGATTTCGCGTATTCCCGCCAACATCAATACGGACAGGGGATAGTAAATCATGGGTTTGTCGTACACGGGCAGGAGCTGTTTGGATACGCCGCGCGTGATGGGGTAGAGGCGCGTGCCGCTGCCGCCGGCAAGGATGATGCCTTTCATGGGGGTCCTTTGTTGGTCTGATTGTTGAAATCAGCAAAATGTGTGAAATGGATTTTAAGGTCGTCTGAAAACATAGTTTGTGCATGGCTAATGTTTTCAGACGACCTTTGGTTTTAAAGAGGCTTGCCGTTTACCATACCAAAGAAGCTTTTGATATCGAAGTAAACGGAACGGATGTCGCCTGCTTCATTTTGCACATCAATACGGTCATAGACGCCGCCGTTTTGCTGCAACAGGGCTTGTCCGACTTTGCGGTATCCCGGCATATTTTCTGCAATCCAGCGGTTTTCGGCGCCAATGCCGCGCATAGTGTCGTCTTCAATGATGACAACTGCCCGCTCAATAGTGCTGCCATCGGCTTTTGTCATCTTTTTAACAGTCGTTTGTGCGGCATGATGTCGCATTTCTTTTGCCAGAACCGGCATAGAGACGAACAAGGCTGAGGTCAAAGTTGCCGATAAGACTATACGGGACAGAGAATGCATGGAAATACCTTTTTCGATGATGCCTGTTGTTTGCAATATAGGGCAGGTATGGTTTACAGCTTGCCCAGACGTTCCAAACGGTAGCTGCCGTTCAATACATTTTGCCACCAAGTTTTATTGTTCAAATACCATTGCACTGTTTTGCGGATGCCGGATTCGAACGTTTCCTGCGGTTTCCAGCCCAGTTCCCTGCCGATTTTGGCGGCATCGATGGCGTAGCGCACGT
>CAUSOO010000132.1:0-3616 GCA_963533245.1 uncultured Neisseria sp. | reverse complement strand
TCGCCCATGATGGGTTTGGGCATGAAGGTGGCGGTTTTGCCGAAGTTGTGGGCGACGTTTTGGATGACGTATTTCATGTCCTGGGTTTGGTCGGCACGTTTGACCAGGGTGGCGAAGCGCGTGCCGATTTCCATTTGGCTGCCGGTGCCGACTTCGGCGTGGTGGACTTCGACTTCGATGCCAAGTTCTTCCAAAATGTTCACCATGGCGGAGCGCAGGTCTTGTCCGGCGTCAATCGGGGCGACGGGGGCGTAGCCGCCTTTGACGGCGGGACGGTGGCCGGTGTTTTGACCGTCCATGTGCAGGCCGCTTGCCCATGCGCCGCTTTCGGACGTGATTTCGTAACGGGTTTTGTGCATATCGGTTTCAAACTCTACGCCGTCGAAGACGAAGAATTCGGGTTCGGGGCCGAAGTATGCCGTGTCGCCGATGCCGGAGGATTTGAGGTAGGCTTCGGCGCGGCGGGCGATGGAGCGCGGGTCGCGGTCGTAGCCTTGACCGTCGGCGGGGTCGATGACGTCGCAGGTGAGGACGACGGTGGTGTCGTCGAAGAAGGGGTCGATGAAGGCAGTCGCGGGGTCGGGGCGCAACTGCATGTCGGATGCCTGAATGCCTTTCCAGCCGCCGATGGACGAGCCGTCAAACGCCTGACCGTTTTCAAACCACTCTTCGGGGTCGTCGAGGACGATGCGGGCGGGGACGGTGAAGTGGTGCTGCTTGCCTTTGGTATCGGTGAAGCGCAAATCTACGAAGCGGGCTTCGCTTTCTTCAATCAGTTTTACTGCGTCTTTGATAGACATTTTCGGCTCCTAAATGGGAAGTAACGGATATGGAATCTCGCGGAAAATCTGCTGCATTTTATCACGCCGAAGGTCGTCTGAAACCGCAAATCCGTTAAATTTCTGACTTGCGGAATATAGTTTCAGACGACCTGATTGTCAACAATCCGATGCGTATTTGGATTTATTGGAAAACAGCGGTATCAGGTGGCAAAGGCGGTTATAATAGGCGGTCTTTGCATTTGTCCTGTCGGATAGGATTTTTATGAACACTGTTCCCCGTTATGCCGTTTTCGGCAACCCCGTCGCACACAGCAAATCGCCGCAAATCCATCGGCAGTTTGCCTTGCAGGAAGGCGTTGAAATCGAATATGAACGCATTTGTGCCGACATCGGCGGTTTCGCGCAGGCGGTTGAAGCGTTTTTTGCCGACGGCGGGCGCGGGGCGAATGTTACCGTACCGTTCAAGCAGGAAGCGTTTGCCTTGTCGGACGAACATTCCGAACGCGCTTTGGCGGCGGGTGCGGTCAATACGCTGATTTTGCTGGAAAACGGTAAAATACGCGGCGACAATACCGACGGACTCGGACTGACGGACGATATTTCAAAGAGGCTGGGCGTGGAAATGTCGGGCAAAACCGTCTTGCTGCTCGGCGCGGGCGGCGCGGTGCACGGCGTGATTCCTGTATTGAAAGAATACCGCCCCGCGCGCATCGTTATCGCCAACCGAACCCACGCCAAAGCGGCGGAAATGGCGGCGTATTTCGGTATTGAAGCCGTACCTTTGGATGAACTGGAAGGCGGCTTCGACATCATCATCAACGGCACATCCGGCGGCTTAAGCGGACAGCTTCCCGCAGTATCGCCCAAAATCTTTGAACATTGCACCTTGGCTTACGATATGGTTTACGGCGAAGCGGCAGAGCCGTTTTTAGCGTTCGCCCGCCAATCAGGCGCAAAACAAACCGCCGACGGATTGGGCATGCTGGTCGGGCAGGCGGCAGCTTCCTACCGGCTTTGGCGTGGTTTCGCACCCGATGTCCTGCCCGTCGTCCAATATATGAGAGAGTTATAAAATGTTCCGCATCATCAAATGGCTGATTGCCCTGCCTTTGGGCGCATTTATCTTTTTCAACGCTTATGTGTACGGCAACATCATCACTTACCGCGCCGTCGCGCCGAATAAAACCGCCTTCATGGCCATGCGGATGCGGCAGTTTCAAAGCGAAGGCAAAGATGTCGCACTCGATTACCGCTGGGTGCCTTACGACCGCATTTCGGTCAACCTGAAAAAAGCCCTGATTGCCTCCGAAGACGCCAAATTCGCCGAACACGGCGGCTTCGACTGGGGTGGCATCCAATACGCCATCAAGCGCAACAAACAAAGCGGCGAAGTCAAAGCAGGCGGCTCGACCATCAGCCAACAGCTTGCCAAAAACCTGTTTTTGAATGAAAGCCGCAGCTATATCCGCAAAGGCGAAGAAGCCGCGATTACCGCGATGATGGAAGCCGTTACCGACAAAGACCGCATTTTCGAGCTGTATCTGAACGCCATCGAATGGCACTACGGCGTATTCGGCGCAGAAGCCGCGTCCCAGTATTTCTATAAAAGACCCGCCGCCAACCTGACCAAACAGCAGGCCGCCAAACTCGCCGCCCGCGTCCCCGCGCCGCTGTTTTATGCCGACAACCCCAAAAGCAAACGCCTGCGTAACAAAACCAATATCATCCTGCGCCGCATGGGGTCGGCGGAGCTGCCTGAAAGCGATATGGATTGAGGTCGTCTGAAAACCATGTGATGGGTTTTCAGACGACCTGTCGGGAGGTTTGAATCAGGAGCGATGGTAGGTCGACTTATATATAAAACAAAGGAATAGAAATGAAACCAATAAAACCCTTATTCTTGTCTTTATTGCTTCTGACTGCCTGCGGAACGAATACGCCGCCTGCCGCGAAATCCGAAGTTTCCCTGCAAAAGCAGGAAGAGCAGCTTTTCGGGGCATGGGACTGCGAATTGAAAGCGCAACGCGATATCCATTCGTTTGCGCCTAAATTTATTGAGTTTCAGCAAAAGGACAAACTGCCGGCGCATTTATGGGCAGGGTATATCGAGATTGAGTGGAAAGAAGAAAACCTGAACGACGCAGTTCCCTTACGTTATCGGGAATGGTACAACGGCTTCTGGCGCATTAAAGACGACAGGCATATCGTCATGACTTTTGAAAGCGCAGGCTCGGAACGTTTGTTTGACGTCAAAGACTTAAAAACCGCCAAAGGCCGCGAAGCGGACCGTTCTTATATGAAATTCAGTGAACAAATGGCCGCCAAGAAAAGTTTCAAATCCACCGATTACCAAATCCTCGATATCAACCAAACTTCCATGAGCATCACCGACGGCGAATCTTTAATTGCCTGCCGCAAGATAGAGAAGGTTGAAAGCGAATAAGCAGGTTTTTATGTTGATTGAAAGGTCGTTTGAAAAGGTTTCAGACGACCTTTTTGCAACGGTAACCTTGTTTGCCGCATCACATTTATATCCCACCCGCCCGGTTTTGATACGTTCTTCCGTCATTCCCGCCTGCACGGGAATGACGACAACCGGTAAGTTGCGTGTCGAAAATAATGTCGTACATAAGGGCGTTGGCAACGCCTTATCATTGCAATTTTAATCCACTCCAAAAAAACGCCCGTTTCGTCATCTTAACCCTGCCTGCGTGGGAATGACGAAACGGGCGTTTTTGAATGGATTGCTTTCTGCGCCGCTGTCTTCGGCAAAATTTACGCCACGAAATCCAAACCTATGTCCAACGAGCGGCTGCTGTGGGTCAGATAGCCGA
>CAUSOO010000131.1:0-3652 GCA_963533245.1 uncultured Neisseria sp. | reverse complement strand
TGGTGCTTCAGCACCTTAGAGAATCGTTCTCTTTGAGCTAAGGCGAGGCAACGCTGTACTGGTTTAAAGTTAATCCACTATATTAGTTTGTTGCAGGACTGAAGTGTTGGTTTGAATGCCAAATTGTTTCTGCCGTATTTATCTTAACAAAAAGGTCGTCTGAAAATTTTCAGACGACCTTTTTGAATGGTTTAAAGAATCAATAGGGAAACATTCACCCTTTACAAACCCGCAAGCAAACGACGGATTTTGCCGATGGCAAGCTCGGTTTCCAAGCCGCATTCCGTTCCTTCCGCTCCGCCGCTGAGGCAGCGGATGTCGGTGATGCCGCAGAAGTGGGCGTATTGGATGCCCAGTTCGCGGGCGAGGAAGGCTTCGGGCATTCCGGTCATACCCAATACGTCCACACCGTCGCGGCGGTAACGTTGGATTTCGGCGCGGGTCGGCCAGCGCGGGCCTTGCAGGCAGCCGTAAACGGCTTGGGTGTATAAGGGCATTTGGTGCTGTTGCGCGTGTTCGGCAATTTTTTCGCGCAGCCCGGCGGAGTAGGGTTCGAGAAAATCGGTGTGTACGACCGGTTCTTCCTGTCCTTCAAAAAAGGTGTCCTTGCGGCCGTAGGTGTAGTCGATCAAGTCGTCGGGCAGGACGAGTGCGCCGTTTTCAAAGCGGTCGTTGATGCTGATGACGGAGGAAACGGCGACGATGTATTCCGCACCTATGGAATGTAACGCCCAGATGTTGGCGCGATAGTTGATTTCGTGCGGTGCGACGGTATGGCCGAAGCCGTGCCGCGCGAGGAAGAAAATGTCCTGACTGCCCAGTTTGCCGCTTAAGACGGGGCTGCTGGTCAGTCCGTAGGGGGTGCGGACGATTTTGCGGTCGGTGATGCTCAGTTCGGGCAGCTTGGTCAGGCTGCTGCCGCCGATGATGGCTAACATATGATCCTTTGTTTAAGTGATTTCAGGGAGTGAGTGTCGGAAAGAAAAAGGTTTGCAAAACAGCCATGATGATGGAAAACAGGATTAACACTTTCATTTTTTCCGGAAAGCTGTATCCGTCGTCTACGGGAAGCACTTCCCATAGCAACATCGACAGGAAACCGGATATAAACCAAAGTGCAAAATTGTTCAACATGGCTGTCGAAGAAAGGCAGAAGGTCGTCTGAAACCTCATATCCGTTTTCAGACGACCTTTTTGCCCTTTTATTTGTGTTTGTAAAAACGGCTGTGGAAATAAGCGTTCACGCCTTCGCGCAGCAGGACTAAGGTTACGGCGGCAAGCGGCAGACCGGCGAGCATGCCGACAAAGCCCATGAGTTGTCCGAAAGCCATCAACGAGAAAATTACCCAGAAAGGCGACAGACCGATGCGGTCACCGACGATCTTCGGGGTAACGATAAAGCTCTCGAGGAATTGTCCGATACCGAACACTATCCACACCATAACCAGACCGTGCCATGTGCTAAATTGCAGCAAAGCGGCGACGGTTGCCAGCAAAAGTCCGGTAAATGCGCCCAAATACGGGATAAACACCAAAATACCGGCAATCATACCGATGGCGAAGCCCGAATCCAGTCCGACCAGCATCAGCCCGACCCCGTACACCAGCCCCATAATCAGCATCACCATCAACTGCCCGCGCAGGAACTCACCCAAAACTTCATCCATATTGCTTGTGATGCGCGTATAAGTGTCGATAAAGCGGCGCGGAACCAACGCGCTGATGCCGTAAGACCAGCGTTTCCAGTCCAAAAGGAAATAATACAGCAAGAGCGGCAGCAGGATCAGGTTGCTCATGCCGCTGATGACGTTGCCGCTTTGGCGCATCAGCGTCGGCATCCAAGCCTTGAGCGTGTTGCTCAATTCGCCCGTATGCGACTGCAACCATTTGACCACCGAATCCTGATTGATATGCACATAATTGCCCGCCACATGGTTCAGCCAAGGCAGCAGCCTGTTTTGCGTAAAATCGACGATTTGGGGAATGCGGCTGACCATATTGTTAAACTGGTTGATCAGCATAGGCACGATAATCAGCATCAACGACAGCAGCAACAGCAAAGCGAATACCATCACCATCATGGACGCGGGGCCGCGTTTAATCTTTTTCTTCTGCAACCATTCCACCAGCGGATTCAACACATAAGCCAATACCGCCGCCACAATAAACGGCGTCAGGATGTCGCCCAGCGCGTACAGCAGCCAGACAAAAGCCGCAATCACGCAGCCCATAATGATCCACGGCTTCATGCCGCGCGTTTTTTTCTGATACATAAAACCTTTCCATGTGTGTTTCAGCGGGAGCCGCCGCAATCGTTTTCAGACGACCCCTGACCGTCCAGTATAACAGAATAAACAGGGTCGTCTGAAACCTCAGATTGTTTACAAAATCACCGAAAAATCCAAGCCCGCGCCTGCAAAATAAGGTAAAATACGCCCCATCGTTTTTCCGTCCCAATCACGATAAGGAACCCATTCATGAGCACTTCACTGAGCTACCGCGACGCAGGCGTCGACATTGACGCAGGCGATCAACTGGTCGAAAACATCAAACCTTTTGCCAAACGCACCATGCGTCCCGAAGTGTTGGGTGATTTGGGCGGCTTCGGCGCATTGGTCGAAATCAGCAAAAAATACAAAAATCCCGTCCTCGTCAGCGGCACCGACGGCGTGGGCACCAAGCTCAAACTCGCCTTCGATTGGGACAAACACGACACCGTCGGCATCGACCTCGTCGCCATGAGCGTCAACGATATTTTGGTTCAAGGCGCAGAACCTTTGTTCTTCCTCGACTATTTCGCCTGCGGCAAACTCGACGTCGCCCGCGCTACCGACGTAATTAAAGGCATCGCCCAAGGCTGCGAAGAATCCGGCTGCGCCCTTATCGGCGGCGAAACCGCCGAAATGCCCGGCATGTACCCCGAAGGAGAATACGACTTGGCAGGCTTCGCCGTCGGCGTGGTCGAAAAAGAGCGCGTCATCAACGGCCGCAGCATCAAAGCAGGCGACATCGTGTTGGGTCTGGCTTCCAACGGCGCCCATTCCAACGGCTATTCCCTCGTCCGCAAAATCATTGCCCGCGACAATCCCGATTTGGACGCCGAGTTCGACAACGGCAAAACCCTGCGCGAAACCATCATCGCCCCGACCCGCCTGTATGTGAAACCCATCCTTGCCGCCTTGGAAAAATTCACCGTCAAAGGCATGGCGCACATCACCGGCGGCGGCATTACCGAAAACGTGCCGCGCATCCTGCCTGAAAACACCGTCGCCCAAATCGACGCCAAAGCATGGGAATTGCCCAAGCTGTTCCAATGGCTGCAACAGGCAGGCAATGTGGAAACGCAAGAAATGTACCGCACCTTCAACTGCGGCATCGGCATGGTGGTCGTCATCGCCGAAGAAGATGCCGACGCGGTGCAGGCATTCTTAACCGAACAAGGCGAAACCGTTTACCGTTTGGGCAAAATCCGCGAACGCAACGGCGATGAGCATCAGACCCAAGTGGCTTAAATCACAAGCCTGAATCTAAATAAAAGGTCGTCTGAAAATTGAACTGCACCTTGGTGGTTGGATACCCCCCAACCACCAAGGTGCAGTTTTTTATAGTGGATTAACTTTAAACCAGTACGGCGTTGCCTCGCCTTAGCTCA
>CAUSOO010000130.1:0-3688 GCA_963533245.1 uncultured Neisseria sp. | reverse complement strand
CTGCACCTTGTGAGTTGGAAGGGATGTGTCCAACTTTTGGGGTGCAGTTCAAACCGGTTTTCTAGTTTTCAGACGACCTTTATGTTTTTGAGGCTCAGTTCAACCTATTTCTTCAAAATGTATTTGCGTACGGCGGCGTTGTGTTCTTCCAGATTGTGGCTGAACTGGCTCAAGCCGGTGCCGTCCATTTTGGATACGAAATAGAGGTATTTTTCATTCGACGGATGCGCGGCGGCTTCAAGGGCGGCTTTGCTCGGCAGGGCGATGGGGGTCGGGGTTAAGCCGCTGCGGGTGTAGGTGTTATACGGCGTATCGCGCTGGAGGTCGGCTTTTCGGATTTTGCCTTTATACGCGCTGCCCATGCCGTAAATCACGGTCGGATCGGTTTGCAGGCGCATGCCGATATTGAGGCGGTTGACGAATACGGAAGCAACATGGGCGCGGTCGTCTTCGTGGGCGGTTTCTTTTTCAATCAGGCTCGCCATAATCAGCATTTCATACGGATTTTTGTAGGGCAATCCGCTTTGGCGATCTTCCCAGGCGTCGTTCAGACGACGTTGCATGGTTTGATAAGCGGTTTGGTAGATTTGCAAATCGCTGCTGCCTGCGTCGATTTCGTAGCTGTCGGGGAAGAACTGGCCTTCGGGATTGCTGCTGAGCGCGTCGGGGGCAATCGCCTGCATGAGTTCCGCATCGCTCCAGCCGCGTGTTTTGTGTTCGATGTCGGGGGTGTTATCGATGATTTTACGCATGGTGGCAAAACGCGAACCTTCGACGATTTGAACGGTAACGGCATCGGGTCTGCCGTTGCGGATTTTCTGTAAAATGCCCCATGCGGAAATGTTGGAAGGGAGGCGGTACGAGCCGGCGTTGAGTTTGTTGTGTGCGCCTATCAGGTAGGCGGCTGCGACCAGCACATGGCGGTTGTAAACGACTCCGTCTTCGGCAAGCGTACGGCTGACGGAAGAGATACCTTGGTTTTTGGCAATTTTGATGCGGTATGCTTTGCCGTTGTCTTTGGGAACGAACAGCAAGGCGGCGAACACGGCGGCAACGGCAACAAAAAATACCGCAAACCATTTCAACATTTTTTTCAGCATGGTAGGATTTTTGATTTGTGAACGTCGTGCAACAGTATAACCGAAATGCGCGCCTTCTTCCCTGCGCGCCCGCCCGACGTATGTTTTTTCCGCCTCAGTGGTCGTCTGAAATAAAGGGTCGTCTGAATATGAATCTTCCGTCTAAATGCCAAGACATTGACTGGCAACAAGGCTGGTGGCAGCCTGCGCGCCGCGCGTTTTCTCCGAACTTCGAGCCGCGGGCAGAATCAGAAGCCGTGTCGCTGGTGGTTTTACACAATATTTCGCTGCCGCCTTTCGAATATGGGACGGGCGCGGTGGAAAAGCTGTTTACCAACCGCATCGACCCCGACGAACATCCGTTTTTCAGCGTCATCCACACCTTGCGCGTTTCCAGCCATTTTCTGATCACCCGCGAGGGCGAGGCGGTGCAGTTCGTTTCTTGCAACGATATGGCGTACCACGCAGGCGTGTCGTCGTTTCGCGGACGCGAAAAGTGCAACGCATTTTCGGTCGGTATCGAATTGGAAGGCTGCGATTTCGAGCCGTTTGCCGAAGCGCAATATCAAACGCTGGAAACCCTGCTGCAAGCGTTGATCGGGCATTACCCTATCACCTCCGTTACCGGCCATCAAAACATCGCGCCCGACCGCAAAACTGACCCCGGCCACTTTTTCGATTGGCAAAGATTGCAGGCAGCAGGTTTTCCGGTTGTCCGTTAATCGCTCAAAAATGCCATATAGCATTTTTCAGACGACCCGGTCCGATTTTGGGCTATCATTCACGGCATTTGCTGTCAGAAAAGTTTATTTTCGTTATAATTGAATGCTCATACGGGACAATCCGTGTCCGACTCCGACGAACTTACTCGCGGCAATACGATTCCGCATGCGCCCAAAGGCAAACCACCCCGGGCAACGAAGACGGAATGCCGCTCTTACAAAAAAGTGATTACCCATGATTTTCATAGTCTTAGGCTTGGCAGTCATCCTTGCCGTCATCGCCTACAATATGTACCAAGAAAACCAATACCGCAAACAGGTGCGCGAGCAGTTCGGCCACTCCGACAAAGACGCGCTCCTGAACAGTAAAACCAGCCATGTGCGCGACGGTAAAGAATCCGGCGGCAAAGGCCTGTTCGTCAAAAAAGCGAACAAAGCCCAAGAAGCCGCGCTGCGCAATCTGCAAGAACAAGACGAAATCTTCGCCGCTAAAGCCAAACTCGCCAAACCTTCCGCCATCAAAACCGATGTCGAGTTGGCGATTGAAGACGACTTTACCGACGAGCCGGTACAGCATACCGTCATCGGGCTGAACAACGAAATCACCACCCAAGCCGCCAGCGACGAGCCGGTCAACCTGCCGTCCGCCGCCAACCAGCCTTTGGTCAGCTTGGACGAATTGTCTCAAGTCGAATTGCCGTGGTTTGACCCGCGCTTCGACTACCTCGCCTACATCGCCCTCTCCGAAGCGCAAGAGCTGCACGCCCTGCCCCGCCTGTCCAACCGCCACCGTTTCCAAATCATCGGCTGCACCATGGACGACCGCTTCCAAGTTGCCGAACCGATTCCGAGCGTGTATTACCAAGGTTTCGTTGTCGGCCTGCAAGCAGTCAGCCGCAACGGTTTGGCAACCCAAGAAGAATTGCAACAGTTCAACCAACAGGTTGACACCTTCGCCCAACTGATGGGCGGCAAAGTCCTCCACACCGATTTGGCAGCGTTTACCGAAGTCGCGCAGGCATTGGATACCTTCTGCGCCCGCGTCGATCAAACCATCGCCATCCACTTGGTTTCACACAGCAACATCAGCGGCGTCGAACTGCGCGCTTCTGTTGAAAACCTCGGATTCGTGTTGGGCGAAGACGGCGCATTCCACTACACCGGACAAACCGGCAGCCCGATGTTTGCCATCCACAGCCTCACAGGCGACGCGTTTACCAACGCCTTGTTGGACAACCAGTCCTACAAAGGCTTCAGCATGTTGCTCGACATCCCGCATGCGCCCGCCGGCGAAAAAACCTTCGACCTCTTCATGGACTTGGCGGTACGCCTCTCCGGTCAGTTGGGCTTGGATCTGGTCAACGACAAAATGGAAGAAGTTTCTACCCAATGGCTCAAAGACATTCGCAATTACGTCTTGGCGCGTCAGGAAGAAATGGTCAAAGTCGGCATCAAACCCGGTAGCAAACAAGCCCTGCGCCTGTTCTCCTAAACTCGAATGTAATCAAAGCGGATATGTCGTTACGGCATATCCGCTTTTTTTCGGGTAAAATTCAACTGTTTTCAACCCATCATTTTTCAGACGACCTTTGACCGTCCCATCATGTATAGTGGATTAAATTTAAATCAGGACAAGGCGACGAAGCTACAGACAGTACAGATCGTACGGAACCGATTCACTTGGTGCTTCAGCACCTTAGAGAATCGTTCTCTTTGAGCTAAGGCGAGGCAACGCCGTACTAGTTTAAAGTTAATCCACTATATCAGACAAAGGTCGTCTGAAAACCTTCCTCCATGAATCCGACCGCACAACACATCCGCCACCTCACTGCCCTCCTCAACCGCTACGCCTACGAATACTACACCCTCGACGCGCCCAGCGTACCC
>CAUSOO010000129.1:0-3700 GCA_963533245.1 uncultured Neisseria sp. | reverse complement strand
CTGTACTGTCTGCGGCTTCGTCGCCTTGTCCTGATTTAGTTAATCCACTATATCATTATCGCCATCAGCTAATGCAGGCAGAATCTGCCAAAAATAATGTGCAAAATCGAAAAAGGGCAGGACGGGTATCCCTATCGGTTATCCCCTTTTTAGAAGAGGCTTCGAGCGCTGAAAACAACCATTCAAAATTAAATTAATTTCCATAAATTCCCATTTCGAATTACCGTTTATCTCAAATAAATACCAAATATCAAAATATCATACTAAAAGTATTCGAAAAATCAATATATTGGAAATATCTAAATTTTAAAAATACCGTTCATCTAAAAAATAATACCGTTTGTCTGAATATTCAAATATTATTAAAAACGGCTTTCAAAAGTGACGAAACACGGCACGTGACACAAAACGTCTTCTTCGCTTCCCCCAAAAAAATCAAAAAATGACAAAACACGTCATATCGCAGAAACAATCTCACGTCATAAAAAAGCCCAAATCTGCCCGAAAAACCCTTCAAAACAAATTTAAACCTATTAAAAACATAAAATTACAAAATATTTTCACAAAAAATCCAAAAAAATCCAGACTTGGCACACCCCCTGCTTGATACATTACGTCCGGCAAGGGAAACGAAGCAACGAAGCCCGAACCGGGAAGCTGTATATTCCTTCTACTTGATGGTTTTACTCATAAACAAGCAGAGCCAAACACATTACGGATTTTTTAACAACAAACATTTTTTTATTCACAACACTTTTTTAACTGGAGTTTATTAAATGAAAGCAATCCAAAAAGGTTTCACCCTGATCGAATTGATGATCGTCGTAGCAATTATCGGTATCCTGGCCGCTATCGCCCTGCCTATGTACGGCGACTACACCGCCCGCGCACAAGCGACTGAAGGCTACGAACTCCTAGGTGGTATGAAAACGCCTTTGGTTGAGGCAGTGGCTGCAACTAGTAACGATGTAGCTTGTAACGGTACTGCTGCTACTGGTACTGCTGCTGCTACTGACCCAGCTTGGTTTAAGTCTGCTGTCCTTTCTGGCAAATATGTTGCTGGTGTAAAAGCGGAACATGCTGGTCAAGATGATGCAGCTACTTGTACGCTGACTGCTACTTTTAAAGCAGCATCAGCCGGTGTCAACGATAAAGTGGCTGGAAAAACCATTTCTATGAAATTGACTCCTGCAACAGGAGCATGGGAATGTGATACTACCTTGGGTGATAACGTAGCACCTGCTGCTTGCCGCAAAAAATCTTAATCCGTAAATTCGGATTGAACAGAAAAGCCCGTATTCAAACGGGCTTTTCTACAATCATTGTCAAATAACTCAAATCGGTTAAATCGATTACTTCCCAAACACACTTCATCAAAGGCTGTCGTATGAAACAACAAGGTTTTACCATCACCGAACTGATGATTGTCGTCGCCATTCTCGGCATACTTGCCGCCATTGCCCTGCCATTGTTCGGCAACTATACCGCCAAGGCGCAGGCAACTGAAGGGCATGACATCCTTGCCGGTCTGAAAAGCCCGCTGGTCGAGGCTATTTCTACCGAGGGTATCAACGCTTGCGATACCACCAAACCTTGGTTTACCTCCAGCGTGCATACGGGCAATTTCGTCAATGGTGTTGCTTTAGAAAAGAATGAAACCCAATGCCTGCTGACCGTTACTTTCAAAAGCGGTGGCGTAAACGACAAAATCACCAATAAAAAAATTAATATCCGCTATACCGTAGGAACCGGGGTATGGGAATGCGGTACAAATGTGGACAAAGAATTACGCACCGCTTCATGCCAAGGCGACCTGCTGTCGCTGTAATTAAAGACGTAGGTCGGATACTTGTATCCGACAAAAAAGCCGATGTTCACACCCTGAGAAAATTTGGGAATGATTGGAATGTCGGATTCGAGAATCCGACCTACATGGATTGTTCGGTTTCGATGTAGGTCGGATACTTGTATCCGACAAAAAAACGATGTCCACACATTGCGAAAATTCGGGAATGATTGAAATGTCGGATTCGAGAATCCGACCTACATGGATTGTTCGGTTTCGATGTAGGTCGGATACTTGTATCCGACAAAAAAACGATGTCCACACATTGCGAAAATTCGGGAATGATTGAAATGTCGGATTCGAGAATCCGACCTACATGGATTGTTCGGTTTCGATGTAGGTCGGATACTTGTATCCGACAAAAAAGCCGATGTTCACGCCTTGAGAAAATTCAGGAATGATTGAAATATCGGATTCAAGAATCCGACCTACATGAATTGTTCGGTTTCAACGTAGGTCGGATACTTGTATCCGACAAAAATCTTTCTGAAAAACAAAAATCTAATTGAAAAAAAGGGAATTCATGCGATACCGACGCTTTTATCAAACGGGCGGTACTTACTTTTTTACAGTGGTTACTGATAAACGACAAAAAATCCTGACTGATGAAACGGTGCGTTCGGCCTTGCGGCAGGCGGTAATGACGGTTCGGGAGCGGTATCCGTTTGAAATTGAGGCATGGGTGCTGATGCCCGACCATCTTCATACGATTTGGCGTCTTCCTGAAAATGATGCAGCTTATTCGGAACGTTGGCGGCAAATTAAACGCTACTGCCAATATTTGATTGGAAGAGAATGTCGGCTTTGGCAAAAAAGGTTTTGGGAACATACCATTCGTGATGAAACGGACTTTATCAATCATTTCAATTACCTACATTTTAATCCCGTAAAGCATGGCTATGTCGATCAGGTTTCCGATTGGCCGTTTTCTACTTTTCACCGTTATGTGAAACAGGGGATTTATCCAAAGCACTGGGGTGGAAGCAATGTGGATTTCAGCATTAAATATGATGAGTAAGTCGGATACTCGTATCTGACAAACGTTTTATGTTTTACCGCTTTTGATTATGGCGGAAATGTTTGAAAATGTCGGATTCAAGAATCCGACCTACATCTGGATTCCCGCATGCGCGGGAATGGCGGCGGAGGTTTCGGCAAAATTGCTCCTCCCGTTTTCAGACGACCTTTGCCTCGTCGGTATTCATTGTAGCGTGGGCTTTGCCCACGATAATGTTGGCTAAAAGAGGCCGTCTGAAATTTTGAGTTTGATTCGTGGGTAAAGCCCACGCTACGGGTTTCTATTCTCTCCTGCTACGGTTTTTTTTTGCCCGTAGGTCGGATTCTCGAATCCGACACTTCCAATAGCGGTTTTTCGGAAACGACAGACGCGTCAAATGTTTTTGTCGGATACAAGTATCCGACCTACATCTGGATTCCCGCCTGCGCGGGAATGACGGCGGAGGTTTGGGCAAAGCTCGTTGCCCTCGTTTTCAGACGACTATTTGCCTCGTCGGTGTACATTGTAGCGTGGGCTTTGCCCACGATAATGTTGGGTAAAAGAGGCCGTCTGAAATTTTGGGCTTGATTCGTGGGCAAAGCCCACGCTACGGGTTTCTATTCTCTCCTGCTACGGTTTTTTTGCCCATAGGTCGGATTCTCGAATCCGACATTTCCAACAGCGGTTTTTCGGAAACGACAGACGCGTCAAATGTTTTGTCGGATACAAGTATCCGACCTACATCTAAATCCCCACCTGCGCGGGAATGACGGCGGAGGTTTCGGCAAAAATTGCTCCTCCCGTTTGAACTGCACCCCAAAAGTTGGACACATCCCTTCCAACTCACAAGGTGCAGT
>CAUSOO010000128.1:0-3882 GCA_963533245.1 uncultured Neisseria sp. | reverse complement strand
GCACAGAGCGCCTGAATAGGCTTTTATGAGTGTCCAAGATTTGGGGGCCAGTTCAAAATTCGTTCTACCTGTTTTCAGACGACCTTTTTTGTTTTTACCGCTTTGGCATCGATATCCTGAGCCGTTTAGTTGATTTCAGGCTGCGGGACTTTGTGTTGGACGGCGTAAACGGCGGCTTGGACACGGCTGCTGAGGTTGAGTTTGCGCAACAGGTTTTGAACGTGGACTTTGACGGTGGATTCTGCCAAGTCTAGATGGCGGGCGATGACTTTGTTGCTGTGTCCGGCGGCGAGGTAGCCGAGGATTTCGAGTTCGCGCGGGGTGAGGGTGGAGAGTGCCTGGTCGGTGCGCGGTGCGGACGGGGAAATCAGGGATTGGACGAGGCGGGTGGTCATTTCGGGAGAGAAGACGTTGTCGCCGTCCACGGCTTTGCGGATGCTGTCGAGCAGGAAGTCGGCGTTGATGTTTTTCAGCAAAAAACCGCGCGCGCCGATACGCATGCATTCGGTCAGGTCGTCGCTGTCTTCGGAAACGGTCAGCATGATGACGGTTTGGTTCGGGTTGACGCCCAAGATTTGTGCCAGTGCTTCGCGGCCGTTCATGACGGGCATGTCAAGGTCGAGTAAGACGACGTCGGGTTTGAGCTGTTCCGCCATTTTGACGCCGGACAAACCGTCGGCGGCTTCTCCGATGACTTCGAAGTCGCTTTGACGGGAGAGCAGGGCTTTGATGCCGCTGCGGAAGAGTGTGTGGTCGTCAATGAGGATGATTTTAATAGTCATGGGTCGTTCTCTTGTGTTGCGGTAAGGTTAAGGTAACGGTTGTGCCTTGTTCGGGCTGGGATTGGATGTCTAGGTTGGCATTGATGCGGCGGGCGCGTTCTTGCATGATGCCGAGTCCGACATGTTCGCCGGAGAGTTTGTGCAGGTGTTGCAGGTTAAAGCCGATACCGTCGTCTTCGATGCTCAGGGTAAAGTTTTGTTGGTTGAGCATGCTGATTTTGACGTGTTGGGCTTTGGCGTGTTTGCGGATGTTGGACAGGCTTTCTTGCAGGATGAAGATGATTTGCAGCTGTTCGTCATCGTTCAGTGTGCGGCCGTCGTCCTGCCATACTGTTTCTACATTGATTTTGGTTTGGCGTTTAAACCTGGACAGCAGGGTGGTTACGGCTTCCGGGAAGTCTTTGTTGCTGATTTTGGTTCGGAAATTCAGCAGGAGTTCGCGCACGTCTTCGTAACATTCTTGCACGCCGTCTTTGATGAAGCGGATGTTTTCTTCGGCTTGTTCTTTCTGGTCGGCATGGAACGCGCTTTCCAGCATTTGAACTTGAAGATTGAGGAAGGTCAATGCTTGGGCGATGCTGTCGTGCAAACCTTGGGCGATCAGGTTGCGCTCTTGGAGTACGGCAAGCAGGCGCCGCTCTTGTTCGAGACGGCTGCTGGCGATGGATACACCTAATTGACCGCATAATGTACGCAGGAGTTCGTTGTCGTTGTCGTTAAGTGTGGGGTCGTCTGAAAAATATAGGGTCAGGATGCCGAGTTCTTCTTCTTGATAGGTGATGGGGAAAACGACGGTATGTTTGAATAGGGGTGTTTCTTCTTCAGGTTGGGTTTGTTCGGTATCCGAATCTCTGTCTTCGGCTTCAGACAGTCCGATGGAGGCAATAAGGTTTGTGTTTTTACGGTCGTTGTCTAAAAGGCGGATGCTGCCTGCGCTTGCGGAAACGGCAGGCAGGGTCCGTGCGAGGAATTCTTCTGCCGCTTCGCGCGGGGTTAGGGTTTGGTGCAGGTCGCGCGTGGTTTGGTAGAGCAGGGTCAGGTCACGGTTTTGACGGGCGAGGTCTTGGGTTTGTCTGGCGACTTGTCCTTCCAAATCGGTATAGAGGACTTTCAGACGACTGCTCATTTGATTGAAGCCTTTGCTGACTTGGGCAAACTCTTGAATCTGTTCGGTATCGATTTGTACGCCGAATCGGCCTTGGCTGATGGTTTCCACGCCGTCGCGCAGGGTTTCAAGCGGACGGATAATCCAAGCGTAGTGCCATACGATCATTAAACCTGCGGCGACAAAAATCATCAGCATCATCGCCATTTGGAAACGGCGCAGCCATAAGGTGTTTTTTTCGTTGGCGTTTTCCAATGCCTGTAAGAACAATTCGATATTGCCGGCAAAGCGGTAGAGTTCGATCTGCGTCGGTCTGCGGTAACGTTTCAGCGCGGGTTGGATGTTTGACTTCCAGTCGATTAAGAGCATGGATTGGATCAGGCCATAGGCCGGCGGTGTTTCCGAAGGCATCAGGGGATAGATGGCATCGCTTTGGGTGATGCGCAGGAGTGTTCCTTCAAATTCGCGTAATTGGTTGTCGATTTGCGCTTGCGGGGTGCGTTCGCTTGCCATATAAGCCAAACGGTAAACCTGCATTCTCAAGCTTGCGGCATCATCAATGACGGTGGCTGCGTTTTCCAGCCTCAGCGATAAAATCAGGGTCAGGATGACGGACAATAAAGCCGAACCAACCCATAAGACAGTCAGCAGTTTTAATCGTGAGGACAGGCTCAGGCTGCCTGAAAATAGGGTTCGTAAGCTCATGGAATAAAGGAAGGGCGTTTTGTTGCCAAATGTTATAAACATATCATCCTTTAGGCGGGGAAACAACCTGTCCGAAGGGGAATTTGGTGCGAATGAGGCGATATGCGCTTTAATGTAAAATCGTGTTATGATAAAATTCACTTTATATGAATTTTATCGCGGGCAACCGTCTTTTCAGACGACCTGGGATGATGTACCGATTTCGCAGGGAATCGGTAGGAACATAACACCTATGAATTAAAAACATAAGAATCAGCCGATTAACAGTATGGGCACACAAAACCAGCGACTTCACAAAGGACTACCAAAATGAAAACCTTCGCATTGATATTGGCCGGCGGGCAGGGAGAGCGAATGGGAGGGACGGATAAAGGATTAGTATTGTGGCGTGACAAACCTTTGATTGATCATGTTATTGAAGCGTTGCGTCCGCAGGTTGAACACATTGCCATCAGCGCCAACCGGAATCTGGAGGAATATGCTCGCCGCAGCGCTCATATTTTTGCCGATTCGCGCCAATGGCAGCATTTGGGACCGCTGGCGGCTTTGTGTACGGCTGCCAATGATTTGCAGATTGCGGCGGCGGATTGGCTGCTGGTGGTGCCGTGCAATATGCCTGCGCTGCCGCCTGATTTGGTGGCGAAATTTGAAACGGTTTCCAAGCGCACGCCTTTGTGCAATGCGTTTTATGTGGAAACACCGGTCACGCCGCATTACAACGTAATGTATATCCGTCCGCAAATCCTGCAAAGCACCGTCCCGTATCTGTATTCGGGGATGAAAACCTTGAGCGGCTGGCTGCATCAGCAACGGGCGAGATCGGTGCATTTTGGTTCGGAACATGTTTTTTTCAGCTGCAATACGCAGGAAGATTTACGGGGGCCGCTTTAAGCTTTAAGCATTGCACTTTGGTTTTTATAGTGGATTAACTTTAAACCAGTACGGCGTTGCCTCGCCTTAGCTCAAAGAGAACGATTCTCTAAGGTGCTGAAGCACCAAGTGAATCGGTTCCGTACTATCTGTACTGTCTGCGGCTTCGTCGCCTTGTCCTGATTTAAATTTAATCCACTATACACAGAAAACCGTGTATCCGTACAAACAAAAAGGTCGTCTGAAATTTTCAGACGACCTTTTGTCATTTGCTTTATTGGGGGATGTATTGTTTCAGCAGTTCGCGGAACTGCGCGCCGGTTTCCGGATGTTTCAAGCCGTAGGCGACGGTGGCTTCGAGATAACCCAGTTTGCTGCCGCAGTCGTAGCGTTTGCCGTCGAAGGCATGGGCGAGGACGA
>CAUSOO010000127.1:0-3956 GCA_963533245.1 uncultured Neisseria sp. | reverse complement strand
TCTTTGAGCTAAGGCGAGGCAACGCCGTACCGGTTTAAAGTTAATCCACTATAAGTAAGAAGACGGCTAAAGATATGCCCATTTCATTGTCAATCCCGAATCATACAGGATAAAGGTCGTCTGAAAAACCAAAACCCCGACTACAAACCATGTAATCGGGGTCGACATTAAAAAAAGACTTAGTATTGGTATTGATTCTGCTCAGGATATTGGTTCTGCGTCGGGTAGGGATATTGATTCTGTCCGGACATTTGAGGCTGTACTTGTTGGCGGTTGTCGATTCTGCTGCCGGTACGTTCCAATGCCTGACCTGCCTTACCGATACCGTGCCCAATACCGCTGACAGAACGCCCGATAATGCGTGAACCGTCTTCCCGAACGCCGTTCCAAGTATTGTGACAGCCTGTCAAAGTCAATAAAACCAGTGCAACAGATAATGCTTTCATGATGTGCTCCTATCGTTAGTATAGCCAATCCGCAGCTTTAAAAACTGCGGGTATGTTCCCATTGACAGTAATCAATCTTAGAGAGTTTATCGATTTTCCTGATTTTACGAGCGCATAACAAAAACACTTGGTAAGAGCCATAAATATTTTCAGACGACCTTTTGCACATCTGTCCTTAAGATGTCTGAATATGCTCTTGAAGAATCAAACCTCCAAGTTTTTACGCCACAACACCAACAGTTTGCCGATATGCTGAACCAGTTGCGCATCAACGGCTTCGCACAGCGCATTGCAAATTTCAACGCGCTCGGCTCGGTCGTCGCCGAATACACGGACTTTGATTAATTCATGCGCCGTCAGGGCAGCATCGGTTTCTTTGATAACGGACTCGGTCAAACCTTGCTGTCCCACCATTACAACAGGATGAAGGTGATGGGCGCGGGCTTTCAATTCCAAAATTTCTTTGGTGCTTAATTTATTGTCAGTCATGTTCTAGTGCTTGAAAAGAAAGAATAATGCGGCATTGTACGCGATTTGGCGCAATCTCGGGGGAAAATAACGTACAATACGGCGTTTCTCTAAATCATTAAATAAATTATGGCAGTACGTTCAAAATCATCAAAAGCCTGGCTTCACGAACACGTCAACGATCATTACGTCCACATGGCGCAAAAAGACGGCTATCGCGCCCGTGCCGCATATAAACTGCTGGAAATCAACGAAAAAGACAAATTAATCAAACCCGGCACGGTTTTGGCGGATTTAGGCAGCGCGCCGGGCAGCTGGTCGCAAGTAGCGGCAAAACTGGTCGGCAATTCAGGGCGCGTATTCGCATTGGATATCCTGCCTATGGATGAAATAGAAGGCGTTTCCTTTATTCAGGGCGATTTCAGGGAAAACGAAGTATTGGTTCAATTTGAAACCCTGCTGGACGCCCGCCCGCTAGACCTTGTAATTTGCGATATGGCACCCAATATGTCGGGTAACGCCGTAACCGACCAAGCCCGCAGCTTTTACTTGTGCGAACTGGCTTTGGATTTTGCCGCCAATCATTTGAAAACGGGCGGCAGCTTTTTGGTGAAGGTATTTCAGGGAGCGGGCTATCAGGAATATATGGCAGCCATGCGCGAAATCTTCGGAACGGTGCAGACGCGCAAGCCCGAAGCATCACGCAATCGTTCCAGTGAGATTTATTTATTAGGAAAAAATAAACGCTGACAATACAGGCAGCGTGTTTTAAAATCTTCCTTTCGTTTATCTTAATATCATGGAGTCTGGCTAAGTGGGGAATACCTTTAAGTCCATCCTGTTATGGGTCGCTTTGTGCGTCGGTCTGATGGCTGCGTTCAACGCACTGACCAGCAAGCAGGAAAACAAGCAGCAAATCGAATACTCTCAATTTATCCAACAGGTAAACAACGGTGAAGTGAGCAACGTCAAAATCGAAGGCTCCGCCATCATCGGCTATCTGATCAAAGGCGAACGCACCGATAAATCCACTTTCTTCACCAATGCGCCTTTAGACGATAATTTGGTCAAAACGCTTTTGGACAATAAAGTCCGCGTCAACGTTATCCCTGAAGAAAAACCGAGTATCTTTACCAGCCTGGTTTTCAGCCTGCTGCCGGTATTGCTGCTGATTGGCGCATGGTTCTACTTCATGCGCATGCAGAACGGCGGCGGTGGCAAGGGCGGCGCATTCTCTTTCGGTAAAAGCCGCGCCCGCCTGATGGACAAAGAAACCAATAAAGTTACCTTTGCCGATGTTGCCGGTTGTGATGAAGTAAAAGAAGAAGTACAAGAAATCGTTGATTATCTGAAATCCCCCAACCGCTATCAAAGCTTGGGCGGCCGCGTTCCGCACGGCATTTTGCTGGCAGGCAGCCCGGGTACCGGTAAAACTTTGCTGGCAAAAGCCATCGCAGGCGAAGCCGGTGTGCCGTTCTTCAGCATTTCAGGCTCCGACTTTGTTGAAATGTTCGTCGGCGTCGGTGCAAGCCGCGTGCGCGATATGTTTGAACAAGCGAAGAAAAACGCCCCTTGTATCATTTTCATTGACGAAATCGACGCTGTCGGCCGTCAACGCGGTGCCGGCTTGGGCGGCAGCAACGACGAACGCGAACAAACCTTGAACCAGCTTTTGGTCGAGATGGACGGTTTTGAAAGCAATCATACCGTTATCGTCATCGCCGCAACCAACCGTCCCGACGTACTGGATCCGGCATTGCAACGCCCAGGCCGCTTCGACCGTCAGGTTGTTGTTCCGCTGCCCGATATCCGCGGTCGCGAGCAAATCCTGAAAGTCCACGCGAAAAAAGTACCTTTGGACGAATCCGTAGATTTGACATCATTGGCACGCGGCACACCCGGCTTCTCCGGTGCGGATCTGGCCAACTTGGTCAATGAAGCCGCCCTGTTTGCAGGCCGCCGCAACAAAATCAAAGTCGACCAAAGCGATTTTGAAGATGCCAAAGACAAAATCTATATGGGTCCCGAACGCCGCAGCATGGTAATGCACGAAGACGAAAAACGTGCGACCGCCTACCATGAAGCAGGTCATGCGATTGTTGCCGAAAGCCTGCCGTTTACCGATCCGGTTCACAAAGTGACCATCATGCCGCGCGGCCGTGCGCTCGGTTTGACTTGGCAGCTTCCCGAACGCGACCGTATCAGCATGTATAAAGACCAAATGCTGAGCCAATTGTCGATTCTGTTTGGCGGACGCATTGCCGAAGACATCTTCATCGGCCGTATTTCCACCGGCGCATCCAACGATTTTGAACGTGCCACCCAAATGGCGCGCGAGATGGTCACCCGTTACGGCATGAGCGATAAAATGGGCGTAATGGTTTATACGGAAAATGAAGACGAAGTATTCTTGGGACGCAGCATTACCCGTTCCCAAAACATTTCCGAAAAAACCCAACAAGAAATCGACGCAGAAATTCGCCGCATCTTGGATGAGCAGTATCAAGTAGCTTACAAAATCCTTGATGAAAACCGCGATAAGATGGAAATGATGTGCAAAGCCTTGATGGATTGGGAAACCATAGACCGCGACCAAGTGCTGGAAATTATGGCAGGTAAGCAACCCAGCCCGCCTAAAGACTACAGTCACAATCTGCGTCAGGACAATCCGGAACAATCTGAAACCGAAGCGGTAACGCAAGCTCCGGAAGCAATCAGTCAGCATGAACCTGCTTCCACAGAAACCGCTCAAGAGCCAACTGATAAAGCCCAAGAGTTATCTGACAAACCGGAAGACCAAGCTTAATCGCACTAAAGAAAACGGCAGCCTAAAAGCTGCCGTTTTTTTGTTTGCCTCACCCTATTTCTACGGCTGATATCAACAATTATAGTCAATTAAAAACAAAATAGTACAATACTCAACTTTGAAGGTTTAACCATGGCATACTCTGCGGACTTAAGGAACAAAGCTTTAAACTATTACGAATAATGCAAAAACATCAGCCAAACCGCAGCAACGTTTAACTTGTCAAGAAACACGCT
>CAUSOO010000126.1:0-4059 GCA_963533245.1 uncultured Neisseria sp. | reverse complement strand
CCGCAAAAAGAATGCGGCTGGAAAGAACAGATAGAACCGCCTGCACCGAAAGAGTGAGATTAGGTTGGTTTGAAAGAGAAAAGGTCGTCTGAAAAATTTTCAGACGACCTTTGCTTTTCTGTGATTGGTTTATTTGAATCCGCGTGTCGTTTTAAAGTCCGATAAAATACGGTTCATTTCTGGTTCAAATAAGGCTATGTAATCGTAAGATAGACCGCGACTGGCGCTAGGATGAGGCAGACAGACGACTTCGCAATTTTCAAACGATTGGAATCTGATTTTGAAACGTGTACCGCTAAAATCTTTTTGTACTACTCGTAGCGGTTGAGTTTGTTTTCCGACAAGCTGCTCGAAGCGCGGCAATACATTTGCGCGATTAAGATAATTTGTCAGATTGCTTCCCATGAAGAGAATCAATTTAGGGCGTAGTTTCTCAATGTGGTAGAGAAAATTATCGACGTGTTCAGGCTGGAGAAATTTGTTTGGATTGTCGATTTTGTTGCCCTGAGTGGCTGCCCAGTTGGTTTGAACCAGGGATTTTTCAAATGCACCGCCCAATCCATTTTCGTCTAAGGGGTGTCCCCACATTTCAAACCAATTTTTTATCGTATTGTCGTAACGCCACTTTTTTGCCTGCTCTCCGAAATAGAGGGATTTATTGGCAAATGTATGGTCGATTTTGTTTTCAGGGAGTTTGTATTCACCTGCTACATAAGCAGCCTCATCGGCTTTACTCCAACCCCATTCATACCCACAAATCATTAAACCATGTTTGTCGTTGTAACCTTGGAATATACTGTTACTGAGATTCAGGTCTGACATGATAATAACCTTATATAAATATTTCACAGAGAGATACTCATTATAAATAAGTAAATGTAATTTATCTAGTTTAAGTTTAAAATGCACTTTACATGGTGAAACATAGTTCAGTATTTCATGTCGTCAAACTCAAACTGAAAAGGTCGTCTGAAAATTTTTCAGACGACCTTTTCAGTCTTATTAAGAAAGGATTTAACGCCTTGCAAAAACCAGTGTAGCAAGAAAGAATAAACTGACTATCAGAGCAACGGTTTTGCCGATCAAGGGCAGGCAAAAGACGAACCAAAGCAGACCGCGTCCCAAGTTCGGAATCAATCCCAAGTGGCGGTAATATTCGTCAAAGAAATGGGCGTGGGCGGTAAAGGCAATCACGCCGCCGATATAAACACCCAAAATAATTTTCCAAAGCGGCATTGTCAGCCATCCATATTTTCATTAAGTATTATGGCCAATAGACTGAAAAAGCGGTGGGAAAGTTCTAATGGCGGACGTAAGCAACCTTTTTATTTGAGAAAATATTTTATGATTTATAAAATTTTGTAAGTTTAACATCATAAAAAATAAAATTTCACGATGCGCCGATTTATTCTCATGCAGTCTTAAATGAAAAAACGCTGCGGTATAATGGCTGCTTTATCATTCTTTAGAGGTCGTCTGAAACTGTCGGATGATTCGTTTTAATCATGAGCAAACACAGCAAACATTCAAATCAAGTTCGCATCATCGGCGGGCAATGCAGGGGACGGAAACTGGTTTTTGCAGATGCGGACGGTCTGCGTCCGACGCCTGACAGTGTCCGCGAAAAACTTTTTAATTGGCTGGGTCAGGATTTGACCGGTCTGAATGCGTTGGATTTGTTTGCCGGAAGTGGCGCGTTGGGATTTGAGGCCGCGTCCCGTAACGCGAAGAGGGTGGTGCTGGCAGATAATAATCGCAAAACTGCCGATATGCTGCGGCAAAACGCCAGAGCATTGGGTTTGGATAAACTGGAAATCCTCAATACCGATGGCCTTGCGTATCTGCAGAGGTCGTCTGAAAAGTTTGATGTGGTCTTTTTGGATCCGCCGTTTGCGTGGCAGGATTGGGAAAATTTGTTTGCTTCTTTGAAAAACAGCTTGAAAAACGGGGCAATGGTCTATATTGAAGCAGGGGAGCTGCCCGATTTCCCCGAGTGGCTGGAGCCTTATCGCGAAGGACGGGCGGGTAAGAGCAGTTTTGTGCTCTTGCAGTTTGTCCAAGTAGCTGAATAGTAAGAGATTTGAGAATCATTACCAGGGTGTAAACATTCGCCTAAACGGATTGTTTTTGACGCGTTTGTGCTATAATCCGCGCCCAATCGGTTTTGATAATTTAAATGAAAAAGGAAAAGAAATGTCGCTCTTTATTACAGATGAGTGCATTAACTGTGACGTTTGCGAGCCGGAGTGCCCCAATGACGCCATCTCGCAAGGCGAGGAAATTTACGAAATCAACCCTAATTTGTGTACGCAGTGCGTAGGCCATTACGATGAGCCGCAATGTCAGCAGGTATGCCCCGTGGACTGCATCCTGATTGATGAAGAGCATCCGGAAACGCACGAAGAGCTGATGGCAAAATACGAAAAAATCATTCAGTTCAAATAAATTCTTTTTTAAAGCAATAAATTGAGTGATTTTAAGAAAACAAAATTAAAAAAGAACTTGACGAAAATCTGAGTCACGAATAAACTTGCGTTCTCTTTTGGTGGGATTCCCGAGCGGTCAAAGGGGGCAGACTGTAAATCTGTTGCGAGAGCTTCGAAGGTTCGAATCCTTCTCCCACCACCAAATTCCAATGTGTTGGAGCATTGATGCAGTAAGTCTGCGGGTGTAGCTCAATGGTAGAGCAGAAGCCTTCCAAGCTTACGGTGAGGGTTCGATTCCCTTCACCCGCTCCAAATCTAAATATTAGGCGACAAGCCCATGTAGCTCAGGGGTAGAGCACTCCCTTGGTAAGGGAGAGGCCGGCAGTTCAAATCTGCCCATGGGCACCAAATACCATTTTCTCAGTATTTTAAAGATAGGAAATTTGCCATGGCAAAGGAAAAATTTGAACGTAGCAAACCGCACGTAAACGTTGGCACCATCGGTCACGTTGACCATGGTAAAACCACCCTGACTGCTGCTTTGACTACTATTTTGGCTAAAAAATTCGGCGGTGCTGCAAAAGCTTACGACCAAATCGACAACGCTCCCGAAGAAAAAGCCCGCGGTATTACCATTAATACCTCACACGTAGAATACGAAACCGAAACCCGCCACTACGCACACGTAGACTGCCCGGGTCACGCCGACTACGTTAAAAACATGATTACCGGTGCCGCACAAATGGACGGCGCAATCTTGGTATGTTCCGCTGCCGACGGTCCTATGCCGCAAACCCGCGAACACATCCTGTTGGCCCGCCAAGTAGGCGTACCTTACATCATCGTGTTCATGAACAAATGCGACATGGTTGACGATGCCGAGCTGTTGGAACTGGTTGAAATGGAAATCCGTGACTTGCTGTCAAGCTACGACTTCCCAGGCGACGACTGCCCGATCGTACAAGGTTCTGCACTGAAAGCCTTGGAAGGCGACGCAGCTTACGAAGAAAAAATCTTCGAACTGGCTGCTGCATTGGACAGCTACATCCCGACTCCAGAGCGTGCCGTGGACAAACCGTTCCTGTTGCCTATCGAAGACGTATTCTCCATCTCCGGTCGCGGTACCGTAGTAACCGGCCGTGTAGAGCGCGGTGTCATCCACGTTGGTGACGAGATCGAAATCGTAGGTCTGAAAGAAACCCAAAAAACCACTTGTACCGGTGTTGAAATGTTCCGCAAACTGCTGGACGAAGGTCAGGCAGGTGACAACGTAGGCGTATTGCTGCGCGGTACCAAACGCGAAGAAGTGGAACGCGGTCAAGTATTGGCTAAACCGGGTACCATCACTCCGCACACCAAATTCAAAGCGGAAGTGTACGTATTGAGCAAAGAAGAGGGTGGTCGTCATACTCCGTTCTTCGCTAACTACCGTCCTCAATTCTACTTCCGTACTACCGACGTAACCGGCGCGGTTACTTTGGAAGAAGGTGTAGAAATGGTTATGCCTGGTGAGAACGTAGCCATCACTGTAGAACTGATTGCACCTATCGCTATGGAAGAAGGTCTGCGCTTTGCGATTCGCGAAGGTGGCCGTACCGTAGGTGCAGGTGTGGTTTCTTCTATCATCGCTTAA
>CAUSOO010000125.1:0-4225 GCA_963533245.1 uncultured Neisseria sp. | reverse complement strand
TCAAACGCAGCTTCGGCTATAAAAACAATCTGATGGTGTCGCACACGGATGCGGCCGGATTGGTATCGGAATACGAATACGACCATTACACCCCGACCGGCAAGGTGTTGCGCAACTGGACTTCTTTGGGCGAGGAATGGCGTTTTACCTATCACGACGGCTATACCGAGGTAACCGACGTGTTGGGCCGTACCGAGCAATATCATTACGACTACAACAACGAGCTGACCAAACGGGTGTTTGCCGACGGCAGCGCTGTATTGATGGAACGCGACGGTTTGGGCCGTCTGCTCAGCCATACCGATGCAATGGGGCGCGTTACCCGTTATCAGTACAGCAACGAGGGACAGATCGAAACCATCGTCCGTCCCGACGGCGCCATCCTGCATTTCGACTATGACGACTGCTACCGTCCGATCCGTAAAAGCGATGCGGAAGGCCGTTATGACGGCTATACCTATGACGAAGCGGGCAACCTGCTGACCCATACCGATCCGCTGAAACATACTACCCGTTTCGAATACGACGACAACGGCCTGTTGCTGTCGGTGACTGACCCCAACGGCAGCAGCACCGCCTATCGCTATAACGAAAACCGTCAGCCCGACCTCATTACCGACTGCTCCGGTTACGAAACCAAACTGGCCTACACCCCCGAAGGACAGCTGGCGCGGATTACCGATGCGCTGGGACAGCACACCGAATACCATTACGACGCCGACCAAAACCTCACCCTCGCCCGCTATCCCGACGGCAGCAAAGAAAGCTTCGGCTACGATGCCGCAGGTCGTCTGAAAACCCATACCGACGGCGAAGGCCATACCACTTCCTACGAATACGGCCAAGACGGTTTGCCGACCCGGCGCACCAATGCGCTGGGCCATACTTTCGGCTACCATTACGACAAAGCCCGCCGCCTGATCGGCCTCACCAATGAAAACGGTGCGCGCTACCGCTTTGCCTACGACGTCCTCGACCGCCTGATTGCCGAAAGCGGTTTCGACCATAAGCTGACCGGCTACCGCTACAACGCCGGCAACGAACTGGTCGAGCAGCGCGAATTCGGCGACGACGCCTCCCTCGCCGCCAAACTGATGGCGCAGCTGGGCGGACAGCCCGTCCCCAAAAAAGACGCCGCCCCGCTTTCAGACGACCTCGACAGCCAAACCCCGCTGCGGATTACCGAGTTCAAACGCGATATATTGGGACGCCTAATCCACACCCTCGCCCGCGATAACGACAAGGTTCAGGAAACCGTTTACCGATACGACTTGGACGGCAACCTCGTCCGCGCCGCCAACCGCCACAGCATCACCTGCTTCGACTACAACGAAAACGGCCAACTCATCGCCCAGCACCAATGGAAGGTGCCGAGCAAAGAAGAGAACGCCCGAAACGGCCTGCCCGAAACCGACTGGCGCGATGCGCAGTACGATATGCTGTACCTGCCCGTTACCGAAACAGTCCGCTACCACTACGACTTCAACGGCAACCGCACCGCCACCGTCCTGCCCGACGGCAGACAGATCAACTATCTGTATTACGGCAGCGGACACCTGCACCAAATCAGCCTCGACGACGAAGTCGTCACCGACATCGAACGCGACAAACTGCACCGCGAAATCTACCGCACACAGGGTAAACTCGCCAGCCGTTACGAACTCGATCCTTTAGGTCGTCTGAAACGGCAAATCGCCACCCTCAATGATTTGGCGGAAGGCGGCAAAGGCAAAACCAAAGCAGCGGCGGGTTATGGCCAAACCGCCGTCAAACGCAGCTACGGCTACGACCGCACCGGCAACCTGACCCACAGCACCGACCAACGGACGGGCACGACCCGGTTCGAGTACGACAAACTGGGCAGGATTACCCAAGCGGGCAGCGAACTGTTCGCCTTCGACCCCGCGCACAATATCCTCGATATCCCGACAGAAAAGGTCAAACCATACCCTGCTCCCTCTCCTGTGGGAGAGGGTCGGGGAGAGGGCAAAACGGCTGTGCCGCTTTCAGACAACCGTTCCGTCATCACCGACAACCGCCTGAAAACCTACAACGGCACGACCTATTACTACGACGAGCTCGGCAACCTGATCCACCGCGAACTCGCCGACGGCGAAGTGCAGAACTATTTCTACGACCTGCACGACCAACTGGTTAAAGCCGAAATCTTCAAAAAAGACGGCACGAAAGAGACTTGGGCGTACAGCTACGACGCCTTGGGCAGAAGGATAGGCAAAGGTCGTCTGAAAAACGAAGAATTTTCAGAAACGTCATTCCCGCATGATTTAAGCGGGAACGGCCTCGAAAACCAAAACCGCTTCGTTTGGGACGGCAGTCACCTCTTGCAGGAAGTGTACGCGGACGGCAGGTATACCTATATCTACACCGATCAAGATTCCTACGAGCCTTTAGCGCAAGTCCACGATTGGACAACCGAAGACGGCGAAAACCGCCAACAGACCCACTACTTCCACTGCGACCAAATCGGTATCCCGCGTGAGATGACCGATAAGGACGGCAATTTGCTGTGGTTCGGCAACTATACCGGCTGGGGTCGTCTGAAAGAAGAAACCAAGGTAACGGATAACGCATACCAGCCCTTCCGCCTGCAAAACCAGTACGTCGACCGCGAGACGGGGCTGCATTACAACTTCTTCAGGTATTATGAGCCGGATGCGGGTCGGTTTGTGAATCAGGATCCGATTGGGTTGAGAGGTGGCAATAACCTGTATACGTTTGCGCCAAATGTACAAATGTCCATTGACCCGTTGGGTTTGGCTGCTATTGACATTCCCTTACCCGCCAACCCGGCATCAGAAGGTATCATAACTCGTGCTGCTGCTACAATTATAAGATACAGTCCTGCTATGGGATTACTACTGATACTGAGCGGAGATACCCCACAGAAAAAGGAAGAAACACCAACCAAGCCTGTCCCTCCTGCTATAGCTCAAAATAACGCCAATAAAAAAGGCTCTGGAAAATGTACTCGTGCGGATACTAGTATAGCGGGGGCGGGAGCAGGTACACCTATGCCACCTGATGATGAAGAGAAACCAAAACCAGAAACCAAAACTGACCGAATAGAAGCTGCAAAAAAAGCAATGAAGGATATGGATATTAAAGAAGCTGATATTCAAAAAGGATCTACTAGAAATAGTGCAACTCAAGTACAGGTTCGTGATATTTCTCAAGAACAAGCTATTAATAACCTAGTAAATAAAGGTTTTACTCGTACTCGAAGTGCAAAAACTCCAGAGGTATCTGTTTTAAGGAAAGGAGATACAGAATATACTTTTTATCCTAGAAATACTGGAAATACTGGTGGAGGTATACGTGGAAAAATAGTTGATAGGCCATCAGCCTCGATTCACCGCAATGGAGACCCCATAAAAGTTAAAATTAGATTTACAAAATAGTTATAAAGGAAATGTTTATGAAAAAAATAAATGATATTTTTATTGGGCAGAATTTTTCTTTACCCAACAATTTTTTAATACCCAATTATGATACTTTTTTGTTCTTTGATTTTGAGCTTGGAATGGATTTAGAGTTTCTTGGGGAATTTTCTGACTTGCTAGATTTAGGTGGCTTTAATAAGCAAGTTAATTTTTTAGACTGTGATTTTAATATTATGGTGGAAAACTGGATTCTTAAACATGATAATTCACTAAAAAATATACAAAGAGTGATACGCTCTACGAATGATTATGGTGATGGTGGAGTTATTATGGCAGATACTGATTTAAATTGGGTTGCGGTTCAGGATATACCTATTAATTGGGGTGTTTTTGCATTCCAAAGTTCAAAAAAAGAATCTATAAGATTATTCCATATGATGGATAGAGATTGGTTCGTAGACATTGAAAGATTTAAGGCTATGGATAAATCATTAATAAGAGAGTTTGGAGAGGAGTTTATAAATGTCTTATTAAGCAATTACGGTAATATTCGTAGCAAGCCGTAGCCTGCGTAGGCTGCTTGTATCTGGTACGCAGTTTCTGCCTTTCAGACGACCTCGATCCTTTTTCGAGGTCGTCTGAACCATTTATTCTTTAACAATCTTAGCCCAAACCGTCTACGAATACGGCCAAGACGGTCTGCCGACCCAACGCACCAATGCCTTGGGCCATACCTTCGGCTACCATTACGACAAAGCCCGCCGCTTGGTCGGCCTCACCAATGAAAACGGTGCGCGCTACCGCTTTGCCTACGACGTCCTCGA
>CAUSOO010000124.1:0-4257 GCA_963533245.1 uncultured Neisseria sp. | reverse complement strand
GGCGAGTTTGACGGTGAAAAAGAATGTGCCGCCGGCAATGAAGTTTCTGCGATAACGCGCCATGGGATTTTTGTTTGTGGTTTGGGTGTTGGAGAAGGAATGGTTTGTTTTTTAAGGTTTTAAAACTTTGTTGAAGCTGATGTTTTCAGACGGTATTGGAGGCCGTCTGAAAATTTGTAGGTTGGGTTGCAAACCCAACAAAACAGATGGATTTTACGGTTTTGTTGGGTAGTGCCCCAACCTACGCTTGCTATTCAGTTTTTTTATTTCTGAGAGTGTCAAGGTATTCTAGTGCTTCCTTGCTTATTAGATTACATGTTAAATTACTAAACTCTTGTTTTGATAATATGTTTATCTCTTTGGGTGGAATTGCTTTTTCAAATCTAGTTTCATACCTACCCTTAAATATCTCTTCAAACTCCTTAGTTAATGGATAATTTCCATTAATTGAATCATCTACATAACTAAATCTTCCATCCTGAAAAGTTAACTTTTTTTCAATTAGGCAGAATATCACATCTCTATCAATATTTGCAGTATTATTTATTTCAGGGTGAAATTCTAGATATAGATTTTCAGCACATTCAATAAATTCTCCACCATTTTTAAACCGGTTAGACGTAGAAATTCTACTTTCTTTTCTATCTTCATCGCAAGGAAGATAGTTTGCATATATTTTACTCTTAGTATTGCTTGCATTAATTTCATCAAAAATTCTGTTCCTCAACAAAGATGTATACTTATAACTTCCTTCTCCCTGTTTTAACCTATTGAAAAAATCATCACTATTAAACTCATTATAATTAATTGATAAATAATTAGAAATAATTTTTCTTAATTCTTGTGGAGAGAATGGTATTAACCCTTTTTTCTCTATGCTGTCTTTATTAAGAGACGAAGAAATATGAAGAAAAGTTATGATTATTTTATTTTCCTTGTAATCAATTGTGTACATCTCTCTTTTGTCATGCTTACTAGGTGGGGGTGCTTTCTCTATTTCATACGGCAACTTGTTTTTTCTGCTTTTATTTTTTAAAAAAAATAAATCAATGATGTTTTTAAAGTTCATTATGTTTCCATTTATTTATAAAAATATTATTTTAAGCTATTTTTCAAATACTTACTAGTATAACATCCCCCCATATTTACAACCTCCTCTGGTGTCCCACAAGCAATAATCCTCCCTCCTCCATCGCCGCCTTCCGGCCCCAAATCCACAATCCAATCCGCAGTTTTAATCACATCCAGATTATGCTCGATAATCACAATCGAGTTGCCTTTGCCTTTCAGACGGCCTATGACTTCCAGCAGCAGGGCGATGTCGGCGAAGTGCAGGCCGGTGGTGGGTTCGTCGAGGATATAGAGTGTTCTGCCGGTGTCGCGTTTGGAGAGTTCGAGGGCGAGTTTGACGCGTTGGGCTTCGCCGCCAGAGAGTGTGGTGGCGGATTGACCGAGGCGGATATAGCCTAGGCCTACATCCATCAGGGTTTGCAGTTTGCGCGATACGGTGGGGACGGCGTCGAAAAATTCGCGGGCTTCTTCGACGGTCATGTCGAGGACTTGGCTGATGTTTTTGCCTTTGTATTGGATTTCGAGGGTTTCGCGGTTGTAGCGTTTGCCGTGGCAGACTTCGCAGGGGACGTATACGTCGGGCAGGAAGTGCATTTCGACTTTGATCACGCCGTCGCCTTGGCAGGCTTCGCAGCGGCCGCCTTTGACGTTGAAGGAGAATCTGCCGACGTTGTAGCCGCGTTCGCGCGAGAGGGGGACGCCGGCGAAGAGTTCGCGGATGGGGGTAAACAGGCCGGTGTAGGTGGCGGGGTTGGAGCGCGGGGTGCGGCCGATGGGGGATTGGTCGACGTTGATGACTTTGTCGAGGTGTTCGAGGCCGTGGATGTCGTCGTATGGGGCGGGTTCTTCTTGGGCGCGGTTGAGTTCGCGGGCGGTGATTTTGGCGAGGGTGTCGTTAATCAGGGTGGATTTGCCGCTGCCGGATACGCCGGTGATGCAGGTAATCAAACCGAGCGGCAGTTCGAGGGTAACGTTTTTGAGGTTGTTGCCGCGCGCGCCTTTGAGGACGAGCATTCGCTCGGGATTGACGGGCGTGCGTTCAGACGGCACGGCAATGGATTTTTTGCCGCTGAGGTATTGTCCGGTAACGGAGTTTTCGCATTTGGCGACGTTTTCGGGGGTGTCGGCAATCAGTACGTTGCCGCCGTGTTCGCCTGCGCCCGGGCCCATATCGACGACGAAATCGGCTTCGCGGATGGCGTCTTCGTCGTGTTCGACCACAATCACGCTGTTGCCCAAATCGCGCAGGCGTTTGAGGGTGGCGAGCAGGCGGTCATTGTCGCGCTGGTGCAGGCCGATGGAGGGTTCGTCCAACACGTACATCACGCCGGTCAGGCCGCTGCCGATTTGGCTGGCGAGGCGGATGCGCTGGGCTTCGCCGCCGGAAAGGGTTTCGGCGGAGCGGCTTAAATTCAGGTAATCCAGCCCGACGTTAATCAAAAAGCCGAGCCGCTCGGTGATTTCTTTGAGGATTTTTTCGGCGATTTGTTTTTTGTTGCCGTCCAAATCCAGTGTTTCAAAGAATTGGTGGGTTTTGGTCAGCGGCCAGGCGGAGATTTCGTGCAAGGGTTCGCCGCTGACGTAAACGTAGCGAGCTTCTTTGCGCAAACGTGCGCCGCCGCAGCTTGGGCAGGCGCGGTGGTTTTGGTATTCGCGCAGTTTTTCGCGCACGGTTTCGCTGTCGGTTTCGCGGTAGCGGCGTTCGAGATTGGGGATGATGCCTTCGAAGGCGTGGCTGCGGTTGAAGGTGGTGCCGCGTTCGGACAGGTAAGTAAAATCAATGACTTCTTTGCCTGAGCCGTGCAGCACGACTTTTTTCACTTTTTCAGGCAGCGTTTCCCAAGCAGCCTGCACATCGAAACCGTAATGCCGCGCCAGCGACTGAATCATTTGGAAATAGAACTGGTTGCGCTTGTCCCAGCCGTCAATCGCGCCCGTTGCCAATGACAATTCGGGGTGCGCGACCACTTTTTCGGGGTCGAAGAAATTGGTGTTGCCCAAGCCGTCGCAAGTCGGGCAGGAACCCATCGGGTTGTTGAACGAAAAGAGGCGCGGCTCTAATTCGGGCAGGCTGTACGAACACACGGGGCAGGCGAAACGCGCGGAAAACCAATGTTCTTCGCCGCTGTCCATCTCCATTGCCAGCGCGCGCTCGTTGCCGTGGCGCAGCGCGGTTTCAAAACTTTCCGCCAGCCGCTGCTTGATGTCCGCCTTCACTTTCACGCGGTCGATGACCACGTCGATATTGTGCTTGATGTTTTTTTCCAGCTTCGGCACTTCGTCAAGCTGATAGACCTCGCCGTCCACGCGCACCCGCGCAAAACCCTGCGCCTGCAAGTCAGCAAAGAAATCGACAAACTCGCCCTTACGCTCGCGCACCGCCGGCGCCAGAATCATCACGCGCGTGTCTTCCGGCAGCTTCAAGACGGCATCGACCATCTGCGATACGGTCTGGCTGGATAGCGGCAGATTGTGTTCGGGGCAATACGGCGTGCCGACGCGGGCGTACAAAAGGCGCAGGTAATCATGGATTTCCGTTACCGTGCCGACGGTGGAACGCGGATTGTGGCTGGTGGATTTCTGCTCGATGGAAATCGCGGGCGACAGGCCTTCGATCAAATCGACGTCGGGTTTGTCCATCATCTGCAAAAACTGCCGCGCATAGGCGGACAGGCTCTCGACATAACGCCGCTGCCCTTCCGCATACAGCGTGTCAAACGCCAGCGACGACTTGCCGCTGCCCGACAGCCCCGTGACCACCACCAGCTTGTGGCGCGGAATGTCCAAATCGACGTTTTTCAAATTATGCGTGCGCGCGCCGCGGATGCGGATAGTGTCGTGGTCGCGGGCTTCTAAGTGGGGAGTTTTGCTGTCGTTTTGATGATGGTGGTTGCACATGGTCGGACTGTCTTAAGCGGCTAAAATAAAACGGCTATTGTAACACTTTTCGCTTGGGTTTCAGATTGCGGGAGGTCGTCTGAAAAGTTGGTAAGGGTATTTTCAGACGACCTTTGGTCATTGGGAGGGAATGGATTGTTAATGGCTTTTGTTATTACGGAGTTTGCTTATCTTTTTGGGTTTTCGCTATTCGGGCAAGGTCGTACTGTAAGAAAAGGATGTAAATTTCAAAAAAGTATAGTGGATTAACTTTAAACCAGTACGGCGTTGCCTCGCCTTGCCGTACTA
>CAUSOO010000123.1:0-4378 GCA_963533245.1 uncultured Neisseria sp. | reverse complement strand
GTACTGTCTGCGGCTTCGTCGCCTTGTCCTGATTTAAATTTAATCCACTATAACGGACATTTCTACCGTATCGTGTAGAATATAAAAATATTACAAAAGTTACTAACGGGTTGCCGGCTGTTTGGCAGCATCCGCATGACGGTGAACAGGTACGAAACCGGAATCAGGTGCGGGAACGCCGTATCGGTTTAAAGTTCGCCGGCTTTATCGTTAAATACTGACATTTATCCGTTTTCAGACGACCTCCCGAACAAAGGTCGTCTGAAAACAACAAGGGGACACAATTCATGACGGAAAACGACCGCCTTGCCTGGCTGCAACTGGCGTTTACACCTTATGTCGGTGCAGAGGGCTTCTTGCTCCTGCTGCAACGTTTCGGCAGCGCGAAAGCCGCGCTGGATGCTCCGGCGGAGCAAATCGCCACGATAGTGCGCCACAAGCAGGCAGCCGAATCTTGGCGCAACGGCGAAAAACGGGCGTTGGCGCAAAAAGCTGCGGAAGCGGCGTTGCAATGGGAAACGCAGGACGGCTGCCGTTTGTTGCTGCTGCAAGATGATGATTTCCCCGAAATGCTGACGCAGGGCATTACCGCGCCGCCGGTTTTGTTCTTGCGCGGTAACGTGCAACTGCTGCACAAACCTTCCGCCGCCATCGTCGGCAGCCGCCATGCCACGCCGCAGGCGATGCGGATTGCCAAAGATTTCGGCAGGGCGTTGAGCGAAAAGGATATTCCCGTCGTGTCGGGTATGGCTTCGGGTATCGACACCGCCGCCCACCAAGGCGCATTGCAGGCGGGCGGCGGCACCATCGCCGTATGGGGGACGGGCATAGACCGCATTTACCCGCCGTCCAATAAAAACCTTGCTTATGAAATCGCCGAAAAAGGATTGATTGTCAGCGAGTTTCCTTTGGATACGCGGCCGTTTGCGGGCAACTTCCCGCGCCGCAACCGCCTGATCGCCGCGTTGTCGCAGGTTACGCTGGTGGTCGAGGCCGCCTTGGAATCCGGTTCGCTGATTACCGCCAAGCTGGCGGCGGAGATGGGGCGGGAGGTGATGGCGGTGCCCGGTTCGATAGACAATCCGCACAGCAAAGGCTGTCACAAGCTGATTAAAGACGGCGCGAAATTGGTGGAATGTTTGGACGACATCCTTCACGAATGTCCGGGGCTATTGCAAAATGCGGCAGTTCCATCATATTCTATAAATAAGAAAAACAAAAAAACGGAAAAACGCACTGCCGTCAGAGAGACGTCGTCTGAACCTGTTTTACCGTTTTCAGACGACCTTCATGTCCGAAAACAGCCGGCGCAAGCCAATACGGTTGCCGCGCCGACAGCGGAAGACGGGCTGCTGGACGCCATGGGTTACGACCCCGTGCATCCCGATATATTGGCGCAGCAAACCGCATGGGCGGCGGCAGACGTTTACGCCCGACTGCTGGAATACGAACTCGACGGCATCGTCGCTGCCTTGCCGGGCG
Source organism: uncultured Neisseria sp. (assembly GCA_963533245.1). Taxonomy (GTDB): domain Bacteria; phylum Pseudomonadota; class Gammaproteobacteria; order Burkholderiales; family Neisseriaceae; genus Neisseria. The sequence goes on along the minus strand of CAUSOO010000123.1, from coordinate 2,896 downwards.
GACGCTATCAGCGCATAAAAGCATAATTGATTCATTCATTAAGGAACCAGCATGACAGAAGTCATCGCCTATCTCATCGAACACTTCCAAGATTTCGACAACTGCCCGCCGCCGGAGGATTTGGGCCGCCTGTTGGAAGATGCGGGTTTTGACGTAACGGAAATCGGCAATACGCTGATGATGATGGAAGTGTTGTTCAACACGTCCGAATTTGCCGCCGCGCCGTTCGACAGCCATGCCCTGCGCGTGTATTGCAACGAAGAAGTAGAAAACCTGCCGCAGGAAGTCATGGGGCTGATGCAGTATCTGGTTGCCGAACGCGCCATCACTTACGAGCAGCGCGAAATCGTCATCCACGCCCTGATGCACATCCCGCCCGAAGAAATCACGCTCGATACGGCGAAAGTGCTGGTGTTGCTCTTGTTGTGGGCGCACAAAAGCGAATTGCCCGTCTTAATCGGCGACGACCTGATGGGCGCGCTCAACGGCAAAGCGACCATGCATTAAACCTTTTCAGACGACCTTTTGACGCAGCTTGTTCAGAAAGGTCGTCTGAAACGCATCATCCAATACATTAAAAGAGAACAAACAATGGCGAAAAACCTCTTAATCGTCGAATCACCGTCCAAAGCCAAAACCCTGAAAAAATACCTTGGCGGCGATTTCGAAATTCTGGCCTCCTACGGCCACGTCCGCGACCTCGTCCCCAAAAACGGTGCCGTCGATCCCGAACACGACTTCGCCATGAAATACGAGCTGATCAAACGCAACGCCAAACACGTCGATGCGATTGTCGCCGGAGCCAAAGAAGCCGAAAACATCTACCTCGCAACCGACCCGGATAGGGAAGGCGAAGCGATTTCCTGGCATCTTTATGAAATCCTCAAATCCAAACGCGGCCTGAAAAACATCAAGCCGCAGCGTGTCGTGTTCCATGAAATCACCAAAAATGCCGTGCTCGATGCCGTCGCCAATCCGCGCGAAATCGAAATGGATTTGGTCGATGCGCAACAAGCCCGCCGCGCTTTGGACTATCTGGTCGGTTTCAACCTCTCGCCATTGTTGTGGAAAAAAATCCGCCGCGGTTTGAGCGCGGGCCGTGTGCAAAGTCCCGCCCTGCGTTTGATTTGCGAACGCGAAAACGAAATCCGCGCGTTTGAAGCGCAGGAATATTGGACGGTGCATCTCGACAGCCACAAAGGCCGCAGCAAGTTCACCGCCAAACTCGCCCAATACAACGGCGCGAAACTTGAACAATTCGACCTGCCGAACGAAGCCGCGCAAGCCGACGTGTTGAAAGAACTCGAAGGCAAAGAGGCCGTCGTTACCGCCATCGAAAAGAAAAAGCGCAGCCGCAATCCCGCCGCTCCGTTCACCACATCCACTATGCAGCAGGATGCCGTGCGCAAACTCGGCTTCACCACCGACCGCACCATGCGTACCGCCCAGCAGCTTTACGAAGGTATAGACGTAGGGCAGGGCGCCATCGGTCTGATTACCTATATGCGTACCGACAGCGTGAATTTGGCCGATGAAGCGTTAACCGAAATCCGCCATTACATCGAAAACAAAATCGGCAAAGAATTTCTGCCGAGTGCCGCCAAACAATACAAAACCAAATCCAAAAACGCCCAAGAAGCGCACGAAGCCATCCGTCCGACTTCCGTGTACCGCACGCCCGAAAGCGTCAAACCTTTCCTGAGCGCAGACCAGTTCAAACTCTATCAAATGATTTGGCAGCGCACCGTCGCCTGTCAGATGACGCCCGCCAAATTCGACCAAACCACCGTCGATATTACCGTCGGCAAAGGCGTATTCCGCGTAACCGGACAAGTGCAAACCTTCGCAGGCTTCCTCAGCGTTTACGAAGAAAGCAGCGACGATGAAGAAGGCGAAGACAGCAAAAAACTGCCCGAAATGAGCGAAGGCGACAAATTGCCTGTGGACAAACTCTACGGCGAACAACACTTCACCACCCCGCCGCCGCGCTACAACGAAGCCACGCTGGTTAAAGCCCTCGAAGAATACGGCATCGGCCGCCCCTCGACCTACGCCAGCATCATCTCCACGCTCAAAGACCGCGAATACGTTACCCTTGAGCAAAAACGCTTCATGCCCACCGATACGGGCGACATCGTCAATAAATTCCTGACCGAACATTTCGCCCAATACGTCGACTATCACTTCACCGCCAAACTCGAAGACCAGCTCGACGAAATCGCCGACGGCAAACGCCGCTGGATTCCCGTGATGGACAAATTCTGGAAACCGTTCATCAAGCAAGTGGAAGAAAAAGAAGGCATCGAACGCGCCAAATTCACCACGCAGGAACTCGACGAAACCTGCCCCAAATGCGGCGAACACAAACTGCAAATCAAGTTCGGCAAAATGGGCCGCTTCGTTGCCTGCGCCGGCTATCCCGAGTGCAGCTACACGCGCAACGTCAACGAAACTGCCGAAGAAGCCGCCGAGCGCATCGCCAAAGCGGAAGCCGAGCAAGCGGAACTCGACGGGCGCGAATGCCCTAAATGCGGCGGTCGCCTAGTGTATAAATACAGCCGCACCGGCAGCAAATTCATCGGCTGCGCAAACTACCCCAAATGCAAACACGTCGAGCCGCTGGAAAAACCCAAAGATACCGGCGTCCAATGCCCGCAATGCAAAAAAGGCAACCTCGTCGAGCGCAAATCCCGCTACGGCAAACTGTTTTACAGTTGCAGCACCTATCCCGACTGCAACTACGCCACTTGGAACCCGCCCGTCGCCGAAGAATGCCCGAACTGCCATTGGCCGGTCTTGACCATCAAAACTACCAAACGCTGGGGCGTGGAAAAAGTCTGCCCGCAAAAAGAATGCGGCTGGAAAGAACAGATAGAACCGCCTGCACCGAAAGAGT
>CAUSOO010000122.1:0-4504 GCA_963533245.1 uncultured Neisseria sp. | reverse complement strand
AGAATCGTTCTCTTTGAGCTAAGGCGAGGCAACGCCGTACTGGTTTAAAGTTAACCCGCTATATTTCAGACGGATTCGATATGGAGATTGGAAAATGGAACTGAAAAGACGTGATTTCTTAAAAATGACCGCCGCGCTGGCGGCGGCAGGCGTTTCACCTTCATTGTTGGCTGCCGGTAAAGAACAATTTACCGTGTACGGCGCGCCGGCGATGCCCAGCGTTACCATCGCCGTAGCGGCGTTGCAAGGCAAGCTGGTGAAGCAGGCGGATGTGTCGCTCAAGGTTTGGCGCTCGCCCGACCAGCTTCGCGCGGGCGTGGCGAGCGGGCAATTTAAAGTGATGATGAGTCCGAGCAATGTCGGCGTGAACCTGCGCAACCAAGGGCAGAAAGTCGGCATGGTGAATATTTTGACCAACGGCATCACGCAGTTGGTCTGCAAAGGCAGCGCGATTGCCTCGCCGCAGGATTTGGTCGGCAAAAAAATCCTTGTGCCGTTTAAAAACGACATGCCCGACATCGTGCTGCAAGCCTTGTTGAAAAAACTGAAAATCGACGCACACAAAGTCGGCATCACTTACACCGCCACGCCGCCCGAAGCAGTAGGGCTGTTTTTGAGCAAGGACTACCACGCCGCCATCCTGCCCGAACCGATGGCGAGCGCGGGCATGCTCAAAGGCAAAACCATGGGCGTAAACGTCGTGCGCGGCTTTGATTTGGTGAAGGCATGGGGGCAGGCGTTTGACACCAAACCGCTGATTCCGATGGCAGGCATCATCGCCAACGAAGAATATTTCCACGCGCACAAGGCGCAATTCGACATCTTTCATCAGGATTTGAAAAACGCGCTCAACTGGATACTGGCCAACCGCCAAAGCGCCGCGAAAATCGGCAAAAACTACCTCCCCGCCCCCGAACCCGCCCTAGTCATGGGCTTGGACGGCGCGCGGCTGACGGTAACCAAAGGCAGTGAAGTGAAGAACGAGATTTTGAAGTTTTACGAAATCCTGATGCAGTTCAACCCGAAACTTCTGGGCGGCAAGCTGCCGGATAACGGGTTCTTCTTGGCTTAAAGGGGGGAGAGGTCGTCTGAAAAGGGTAGGGTGGTCGTGAATACCTGACTTATCATTTTTCAGACGGCCTATCAGCAACGTAGGTCGGATTCTTGAATCCGACATTTCGGTTAAAAGGGGCTGTCGGATACGAGTATCCGACCTACTCTTTTCAGACGGCCTATCAGATGATAGTTAGAACAGTACACAAAAAGCCGTCATTCCCGCCTGCGCGGGAATGACGGCGGGTGGTAACCGCGGGTTGCCAAACTCAACAAAACTGTCGAACTGTCTGAAATGTTGGGTCATGACCCAATTTACCAGTTAATTAGAAATATTTTATAGGTGATTTTATGAATATAAAAATGCAAAGAACTTTTTACCCTGTAGGGCAAGGGGGATTTTATAGCGAATCATTTAAGACAGAAAATAATAACTTTAATGTTGTATATGATTGCGGTTCAATATCAAGAGGTGTTGATAAAGTAATTTCAAATAGTTTTGATAAAAATGAAGATATAGATATTTTATTTATTTCTCACTTTGATAGTGATCATGTCAATAAAATTAACATTTTAAAAAATAGTGTTGGTGAAATTAAGACAGTAATCATGCCTTTACTTTCTGAAGAAGATAAGAATTTTTTAATCTTTGTTTATAAATGGTTAGGTGGTGAATATAAAAATTCTTTGGATATTCTAAATAATCCAAAAGAATTTTTTGGAAGTGAAACGAAAATTATTTGGGTTAGGGAGGTTGTTGAAAGTAGGGATGAAGAACCGAATCAGGAAATAAGGGATGTAGCTGAAATTGAAGATGGAGCAGAAATAAAGAGTGGGGGAAATATTAACTTTTCTCTTAGAGGGCAGAGATTTTGGATTTATAAACCATACAACTATAAAAATAACATAAGATATAAAGAATTAATAAAGAAATTTAGAGAAAATAATATCTCAATTAGGGGTTTGAAAGATGTTGGTTGCGTATCTAATCACATAAGAAAAATTAAAAAATGTTATAAAGAAGTAGAAGGAGATATTAATCAGAACTCCCTAGTTCTTTATTCTAATATCATTAAAGATAAATATAGTGCAGCATGTATAGATTATATTTATATGGGAAAAGATTTAAACTTTTATTCATTCTGGCATAATTATTTTCATATTTTTAATAATCGGTTTGATATTGGATGTATTTATACTGGAGATGTTCATTTAAAAACAATTATTGATGACTTTAAAAATAAGATAAAAGGATGTAAACATTATTTGCCAGTTAATACAATACAAGTTCCACATCATGGTAGCAAAAATGGATTTAATATTGACTTCTTCAACGACTTTAGTGAAGGACGGCGTGGAATAATCTCTCCAATATCATTTGGTTTGTCGAATCCCTATGGACATCCATCAAGTATAGTTATTAAACAGTTAACCTCGGAGCGTCATTTACCTGTTTATGTTACGAGTGATAAGAGAGATTTGTTTACTCAAGTTTTTGAATTTTGGGTTTAATCGTAGGTTGGCTTAGCCGCAGTCGTAACCCAACAAAACACCAAAATCCCAAACTGAGGTCGTCTGAAAACAATATTTGGGAAAACCAAACCGTTTTTTTGGTTTACGGTGTTCCATCTAACCCAATCAACCATTTTTTCAGACGACCTACCGTCCCCAAACCTTCCCCACCAACCAACACTCAAACCATGATTAAAACCGACAAAATCCGCAAACCGCAGCCTGCGGTGTTTTACATCATCGACTACCTTTGGAGCGGCTTTGCCGGACTGAGCGTGGCGATGGTGGTGGTGGCGTTGTGGGCGTGGGGCAGTGCCGTGTTTGGTGAGTTTATGCTGCCTGCGCCGGTGGAGGTATTTCAAAAGTCGTTTGATTTATTGAAACATTTTCAGGAAAACGAAATCGGGATTTCGCTGTGGCGGTCGGTGGTGGGTATTTCGGTTGCGTTGGCGGCGGGATTGGCGGCGGGGCTGGTGGCGGGCAGTTTTAAGACGGCGATGGCGTTGCTCAAGCCTGTGATTACGATTTTGTTGGCGATGCCGCCGATTATTTGGGTGGTGATGGCTCTGTTTTGGTTCGGTTTCGGCAATCCGAGCGTGCTGTTTACCATCATTGTGTTGGTTGCGCCGCTGACGTTTGCGAGTGCGGCGGTCGGGATGGCGAGCGTGAACAAGCAGCATGAGGAATTGTTTGACGCTTATAAATTAGGCCGTCTGAAAAAAATCCGCTATCTGTATATCCCGCATCTGACGGGCTATGTGATTTCAAGCATCGGCGTGGCGGTGGCGATGGGGGTGAAGGTGGTGATTATGGCGGAACTCTTGGGCGCGAGCGAAGGCGTGGGCGCGCGGATTGCGGACGCGAGGGCGATGTTGGAGACTTCGACGGTGATGGCTTATGTGGTGTTGGTTATCGTGTTTGTGTCGCTGTTTGAATACCTGATTACCAAGCCTTTGGAAATTTTGTTTATGCCGTGGAGAAGATGATGCTCTATCTTGAAAACGTGCGTTTTGAAATTCTCCGCGATCCCATCGTGCGCGATTTCAGTTTGAACTTGCAACATGGCGAAGTGAGAGCTTTGTTCGGGCCGAGCGGCTGCGGCAAGACGACGGTTTTGCGGCTGATTGCGGGCTTGGAAACGCCAAAATCGGGCACGATCCGCAATACTTTCCACAAAACGGGTTTTCTGTTTCAGGAAAACCGCCTGCCGGAAAACTTGACCGCGATGCAGAATATCGCTATTTTTATGGACAAACCCGATGAAGGCGAAATCATCGCGCTGGCGGCGAAAGTCGGGCTGACTGCGGGCGATTTGAACAAATATCCGACCGAATTGTCCGGCGGCATGGCGAAACGGGTGGCGTTTTTGCGCCTGCTGCTGTGTGGTTGCGACCTTGCTTTGCTGGACGAGCCGTTTGTCGGTTTGGATCGCGATTTGCGCGATATTTTGGTTGCCATGCTGGTGGAAAAAATCGAGCGGCAGGGCATGGCGTGTATGCTGGTGACGCACGACCGCTTCGAAGCCGCGCGCCTGAGCCATGAAATCATGCTGCTTTCCACTAAGGGCATGAACGTGCAAAACGTGATAACCCTGCCCACGCCGCTGTCCGAACGTGATTCGGCTTTTGAAGAGGCTGTGGTGGCAAGAGAGTTTCAAGGGATTCATTATTATGAGTGATGAGGGGATTTGAATATCTGACGAACCTTGCGGTTCGTTGCCCTCTCCCTAACCCTCTCCCACGGGGAGAGGGTAACAGGTTGCTGAAAATCAGAGAGTGCAGGATTGGGAATCAGATGTCAGGTAAACCTGAAAATGTTAGGGTTTGGCAGCCCGATTCCCTCTCCCCGTGGGAGAGGGCTAGGGAGAGGGTAAGCAAGCCGCACGCTTGCCTCTTTAGCGAAAGATACGAATCTGTTATCCGAACGCGATTCGGTTTTT
>CAUSOO010000121.1:0-4565 GCA_963533245.1 uncultured Neisseria sp. | reverse complement strand
CTGTATTGTCTGCGGCTTCGTCGCCTTGTCCTGATTTAAAGTTAATCCACTATATTTGGATTGCGGGCTTAATCAGGTTTTATGCAGTGTATTGATAAATATTGAGGAAATAATGTCTTGTTACTTTCTTTATATTGTGTCAAAACAAGGATATTTAAAAGCTGTTCTACGAACGAATGGGTTTGATATCGCTCAGACTCAGCCTGATAAAAAAGGCTGAATAAAAGCGATAGCTTTGTTATAATGAAACTATAGAGATTTCCATCAGTTTCTTGGCATTGCGCCGTTTTATCCATATCAACGAAAGAGGAAAACAAAATGTTTCCAGAATATCGCGATTTAATTTCAAAATTAAAACAAGAAGATGCGCATTTTGCACGATTGTTTGACGAGCATAACGAGCTGGATGACAAAATTACCGGTTTGGTAAACAACCCTGTTACCAGCGGCTCTGAAGAAATCGAAGAGCTGAAAAAAGCTAAATTGAAACTGAAAGACGAGTTGTACGCTCTTCTGCAAAAAGCAGCAGGCAAATAATTCGAGTTTCTCAGGTCGTCTGAAACCGATATCGGGATTTCAGACGACCTTTTTGTTTGCGTATGAAACGTAGGACGGGATAAGGCAAGGTAATTACAGACAATAAACAGGTGCTGGTTTATTGCATGAATACAAAGAAAAGGTCGTCTGAAAACGCTTGCGCGTATATTTTCAGACGACCTTTTCCATTCCATTTACAGCCATTGTGCCAAGGATTCGGTATCCAGGTTCCATTGCCAGACGCCGTTGTCCGTGCCGTCCAATCCGCGCAGGAAGAGGTATCGGATGGCGAGTTTGGGTAACGGCTTGCCGCGCAGTTTGAAATAGCGGGCTACGGCGATGGCGTAGATGAGCGCTTGCAGGTAGTAGTGGTGCTCTGCTACGGCTTCGTTCATGGCTTGTTGCGTATAGGCTTCGGCGTTGTCGCCCAGATGGTTGGATTTGTAGTCGATGATGCATACGAGGTCGTCTGAATCTTGGCAGACCATGTCGATGAAGCCATTGAGAAAACCTTGTACGTCTTGGAAATCCAATCTTTCTGCGGCTTCGATACATTCCGGCGGCAGTGAGCTGTTTTCGCGGGCAAACCAGCGGCGCAGGTCATGGAGTTTGAAGTCTTCGGTGTAGAGGGTGAACCCCATTTCCGGAAGGCGGCGCTCGGGTGGGATTTCAGACAGGCTTTGTGCAGCAAGGCGCGTTTTGCGGCAGGTGTCGAGCATTTGTTTGACGGCATCTGTCCAGAGTAGGTCGAAGCCGTAGCGGGTCAAGGTTTCGGCTATCAGGTTGCTTTGGTTTTCGGCGCTTTGGGCAAAGTCGAATTTTTCCAACATTTCATGCAGGCAGACGCCGGCGTTGGCGCCGCGCGGGAAATGGTGGATGTCGGCATTCGGGAGGTCGTCTGAAACGGGGAGGGCGGTTTCAGACGACCTTTCTGTTTCGGCGGCGGTTTCTGCGGGATCGAGTGCGGGTTGTAATTCTTCGCGCTCGTCGTCTCGGGTTTTGACTTGGCGGCTGAGGCCGGTAAAGCTGGTATGCCTGATGAACTGAAATCCGCGGGCGGGGATAACGGCGGCTTGATAGAGGTCGTCTGAAAGATGGCGGTTTTGCGCGGCAGCAGGTTGCGGCGCGTCTTCGGAAAAGCTGAAGTCGGTATGTTCGGGGGGATTGTTGAGGAAACGCAGCCAGTTGTTTTTCAGCATTTGCAGCCCGCCTAGGGCTTTGTTTGCTTTGCGTTCTTGGTCATAGGCCCGGCGGGTATCCGCCCGATTGCTGTCGGCGCTGCCTTCAAGCAGGTAGGCAAAAGGGGAATCGGCGGTATCACCGCAATGGGCGGCATAGAGGACGAGCTGCTCTTCAGCGCGGGTCAGTGCGACGTACAGCAGGCGCAGGCGTTCTGCCATTTCTTCGTCGGCAAGGTGGATACAGTCTTCTTCGTCGAGTTGCAATTTGGCAAGCAGTTCCGTAGTGTGGTCGGCGGTGTGGAGGATTTGCCAATCGGCGGGCTTCATGTCTTTCGCGTCCCAAACGAAAGGGCAATAGACCAAAGGATATTGCAAACCTTTGGAGGCATGCATGGTGACGATTTTGACCAGTGCTTCGTCGCTTTCAAGCCGTAACAGTCCTGATTCGCCGACAGAGCGGTCTTGCGCCAGACTGATTTGGTCGTTGAGCCATTGATGTAGGGCGGCGGGGCTAAGGTTTTGTCCTTCTTCTTCGGAGAGGCACTCTAAAAGCTGATGGAAATTAGTGAGGCCGCGCTCGTCACCTCGTGCAAGCAGTCCGGTTTCGATGCCGTGCAACGAGGAGAAGTGTTGCAGCGCGGCATAAATCCCGCTTTTCCGCCAAATGGCAACGGATTCGGCGGCGGTGTTTATCCAGTTTAATAATTCGGCTTCGTTGCGGTTGAGTTGATACAGGGCTTGCGCGTCATAATTGAACAATGTGCCGGATAAGACAAAGCGCAGCGAGCCGATTTGTCCGGGATTGAGCCAATAATCCAACAGCGCGGCAAGGGCGAGGGCTTCCGGCGTGGTGAAAACCGACTCCCGCGACAGCAAAACGCTTTGTATGCCGCGCGTTTTCAGTGCTTTTGCCACCATCACGCCTTCGTTAAACGTCCTGACCAAGACGGCAATATCGCCTGAAACGACCGGTCTGCCTTTGAATTTCAGACGACCCTCGGCAGCTTCGTTGAGCGTGTGGGCGATTTCGTCGGCACAATATTCGGAGGCACGGCGGCGCAAGATGTCTTTGTTGAGTACTTCGTCGTCTTTGCCGTTGAGCCAGCGTATCTGTATGGCAGTTTGGGGCGGCGAAAGCCGGCTTTCGGAACGTGCGGCGCCGACTTCGGTATAGTCTATGCCGTCCAAGACGAAAGGGCGGTTTTTGCAGCGGAACAATGCGCCTATGCCGTTAATCAGCTTGGCGTGGCTGCGGTAATTGGTTGCCAGCGTGTAGCTGTGTTGCGCGTCGGCTGCGGCTTGCAGATAGGCGTAAATGTCGGCGCCGCGAAAGCTGTAAATCGCTTGTTTCGGGTCGCCGACTAAGAATAAGGGCTTGTTTTGGCTGATGAAGATTTTTCGGAAAATCTCGTATTGCAGCGGGTCGGTGTCTTGAAATTCGTCAATCAAGGCGATGCGCCAGTTTTGCGCCACCGCCTGAGCCAATGAATCTGCCTGCGGGTTGTCGGTCAATGCGTCATAAACATCAAGCAGCAAATCGTCGAAACCGCGTTCGCGCTTGGATTTTTTCTGCTCGCTCAGACTGGCATTAAGATGGTCGAGCAGGTCGAGGTGGAGCAGGGTAAGCGTCTCTTCTTCAGCTTGCGCGATGGCAGCCGAATCTGCGCCGAGATTCGCCAATATCTGCAAATCAGCAAAGGCGGCAGCATCGGGAGTGTTGCCTTTTTTGACCTTGGACGCTAAAGCTTCTACGGCAAACATGGGCAGCTTTTCTGCCGTCGTTTTGCTAAAAGAAGGAAGGGCATCGGATTGGGAGGCGGATTGGAGTTCGAGAAAGACGGTTTTGAATGTTTTTTCACGATATGAGTTGCCATCTAATATCGGACGGATGCGCCAGAATGTTGCTTCTAAAGCGTCCAGTTTGGAACGCACTTTTTCCCATGTTTTCCGAAAGTTTTCCTGCGCGGCGACTAAGTCTGCTTCGGGTCGTCTGAAAACCAAATACGGACGGCTGACGAACTTTTGTATTGCTGCCAGCATGGTTTGCGGCGTTTGGCGGCGTTGGAATACCAGCTTCGCCAAAACGGGATGATTGACGATGCGGTCGCGCCAAAAATCTTGAGCGGGAATCAGCAGGCGGTCGCGGTTGTCTTCGGTCAACTCGACATCCATAGGCGCGCGGCACAAAAACGCATAATCGCGCAAAATGCGTTGGCAGAAGCCGTGAATGGTATAAATCGCGGCGTTGTCGAATTGTCCGATGGCGGCCTTGAGGCGGACAATCAGCCGCGCCCGACTTTCTTGAGCCAATGCCTGTTTGAGCAAACCGGTCAGAAACACATCGCCCGGATGATTGTCTCGGCAATATGCTTCAAGGTCGTCTGAAAGATTGTCCGTATCCTCCACGCTCTCCAAAGCCTGCAATACTTCGTCCAAACGTGCGCGCAAACGGGTTTTCAATTCCGCCGTTGCCGCCTTGGTAAAAGTAACGGTCAAAATGCTTTCGACCGGCATCTGCTCAAGCACGACCAAACGCGTGAATAAAGCCGCAATGCCGTAGGTTTTGCCCGTGCCGGCAGAGGCTTCAATCAGATTGGTACCTGCTATGGGGATGCTTAGGGGATCGAAGGCTGGAATGGAGGCATTGGCGGGCATGATAAAAGGAGGGAAGTACAGACAGAAGGCGTAATCATAGCAGAGGTCGTCTGAAAACGGTGGGGAGCTTGGAGTGAAAACGGGCTTTGGCTTGGTTGTATGGCAGGCTTGCGATTTTCGGTTGCGTTCCGTTGGATTTATAGTCAATTAAAATCAAAATAGGACAGTAACGCATCGTCAAATCGGGCGTAA
>CAUSOO010000120.1:0-4567 GCA_963533245.1 uncultured Neisseria sp. | reverse complement strand
CTTTGAGCTAAGGCGAGGTAACGCCGTACTGGTTTAAAGTTAATCCACTATAAAAAGGTCGTCTGAAAACCTTTGAATACGGGTTTTCAGACGACTTTTCATGTTTACAACTTTACCGTAATACTTTTACAGCTTTGCCAATGCCTGATTGAACGTTTCGCTCGGGCGCATGGCTTGGGCGGCTTTTGCAGCGTCGGGGGCGTAGTAGCCGCCGATGTCGGCTGCTTTGCCTTGTGCGGCGGAAAGCTCGGCAACGATTTTCGCTTCGTCGGCGGTCAGGGTTTCCGCCAGCGGCGCAAACGCTGCTTTCAGTTCAGCGTCTTTATCCTGAGCTGCCAGTTCTTGCGCCCAGTAGAGGGTGAGGTAGAAATGGCTGCCGCGGTTGTCGAGTTCGCCTGCTTTGCGTTTGGGCGATTTGTCGTTCAACAGCAGTTTTTCGGTGGCGGCATCCAGCGTGTCGGCGAGGACTTGGGCTTTGGTGTTGCCGGTTTTTTGCGCCAGATGTTCAAACGATACGGCGAGCGCGAGGAATTCGCCCAGCGAGTCCCAGCGCAGGTGGTTTTCTTCGAGAAACTGTTGGACGTGTTTCGGTGCGGAGCCGCCAGCACCGGTTTCAAACATACCGCCGCCGTTCATCAACGGAACAATGGAAAGCATTTTCGCGCTTGTGCCGAGTTCCAAAATCGGGAACAGGTCGGTCAGATAATCGCGCAGGACGTTGCCGGTTACGGAAATGGTGTCTTCGCCGTTTTTCAGACGACCCAAGCTGAACTTGGCGGCTTCTTCGGGCGCGAGGACGCGGATGTCGAGGCCGTCGGTATCCAGCTCGGCAAGGTAGGCTTTGACTTTGGCGAGCAGGCTTTTATCGTGCGGACGGTTTTCGTCGAGCCAGAACACGGCGGGCGTGTTGCTCAGGCGGGCGCGGTTGACGGCGAGTTGTACCCAGTCTTTGACGGGCGCGTCTTTGGTTTGGCACATACGCCAGATGTCGCCTGCTTCAACGTCGTGCTGCATCAGGACTTTGCCTGCCGCATCAATGACTTGAACCTGACCGTCGGCTTCGATTTCGAAAGTTTTATTGTGCGAACCGTATTCTTCGGCCGCCTGCGCCATCAGACCGACGTTGGGAACGGTACCCATGGTTGTCGGATCGAACGCGCCGTGTTCGCGGCAGAAGTCGATGGTTGCCTGATAAACGCCTGCGTAGCTGCTGTCGGGAATCACGGCTTTGGTGTCTTGCGCTTTGCCGTCTTTGTCCCACATACGGCCGGAGTTGCGAATCATCGCAGGCATGGAAGCATCGACGATGACATCGCTGGGAACGTGCAGGTTGGTAATGCCTTTGTCGGAATCGACCATCGCCAAATCGGGGTTGGCAGCGTAAACGGCAGCGATTTCGGCTTCGACGGCAGCGCGGGTGTCCGCATCCAGTTTGTCCAGATTGGCAAGCAGGTTGCCGAAGCCGTTGTTGACGTTGACGCCTGCGGCAGCCAGTTTGTCGCCGAATTTTTCAAAGACGGGTGCGAAGAATACTTTGACGGCGTGTCCGAAGATAATCGGATCGGACACTTTCATCATGGTGGCTTTCATGTGCAGCGAGAACAATACGCCTTTTGCTTTTGCGTCTTGCACTTGTTCGGCAAGGAAGGCGAGCAGGGCTTTTTTGCTCATCACGGTCGCGTCGATGATTTCGCCGGCTTTCAGGGCAACGGGCTCGCGCAACTCTTTTTTGTTGCCTTGTTTATCGGTGAACACGATGGATACGGAAGTCGCATCGGGTACGGTAACAGATTGTTCGTTATGGAAAAAGTCGCCGCTTTGCATGGTGGCAACGTGGGTTTTGGAGTCTTTCGTCCATGCGCCCATGCTGTGCGGATTTTTTTTCGCAAAGTTTTTCACTGCTTTAGGCGCGCGACGGTCGGAGTTGCCTTCGCGCAAAACGGGGTTGACCGCGCTGCCTTTGATGCGGTCGTAACGTTCGCGCACGGCTTTTTCTTCGTCGGTTTGCGGATCGGCGGGATAGTCGGGGACGGCAAAGCCTTTTGCCTGCAATTCTTTAATCGCGGCGGTCAGTTGCGGTACGGACGCGCTGATGTTGGGCAGTTTGATCACGTTGGCGTCGGGCTGTTTCACCAGTTCGCCCAACTCGGCAAGCGCATCGGGTACGCGCTGCGCTTCAGTCAAATATTCGGGGAACGCCGCCAGAATGCGGCCGGACAGGGAAATATCGCTGGTTTTGACTTCGATACCGGCATGGCGGGTAAACGCCTGCACAATCGGCAGCAGGGATTGGGTCGCCAGCGCGGGGGCTTCGTCGGTATGGGTGTAGATAATGGTGGCTTTGCTAGTCATGGGATATTCTCTTGTAGGTTAGGTTTTTCTTTTCGAATGCGGCGCAAAAGCGCGCTGCGTGGCTATTATGGCATATTTCGGCAGGCTTGGGATATGGTTTTAATATGTTATCAATCAGTTTGCAAAAAGGTCGTCTGAAACGGCTTCGGTAGCGTTTTCAGACGACCTTTGGGGGGATTATAGGGAATATTTTTTCTTTAATGCACGGACGGCTTTCAATATTTCTGTATTGCTTTTCTTAACTCCTTCTTGAGCTTTATTTCGTTTTTCTAGAAAAGCCATTACATCCAATTGGTTTATTTCAGGGTTTTTTTCTCCTTCACCCATCAAGGTTTTTTGATGCTTTATCAAATATTCCAAAACATGACTTGCCAATATGTTGATTTCGACCCTCCGTTTGACCAGTGCTTTAATTTCAGGATCGCGGAAATCAGCATCCAAAAACCTTCCGGTAACTTTTTTCCACTCATCATCCAGCTTTTTTGCAGCTTCAAAAAATTCTGGAGAATGTGTCGAATTTTCTCCGGCTCGGTTAAATTCATCTTGTGCCGCCATCAATTCCGAATGAGACTGTAAAACGATTTCGAAAAATTTAACCAAATCCGCCCGTCCGTATGGCGATTTCACATTTGAAATAGGGATCGGCTCCAGCAGTTTCGGATCAGGCTCGGGAAAGTCGTTGATCATTTTGGCATACCCGGCGGGCAGCATGACCTTGCCTTTGGACGACTGCACCGCGACGCGTTTTCCAGCAACGGGTTTGGCAGCGGCGCTTACGCTGACAGTCAATGCGGATGCGGTCAGCAACACTGAAACGAAGCGGATGAAAGCAGTCATAAAGCTCCTTAAATATTGCGTTGATAATCTGTTAGTCCGACGGTGGTAAAAAAGGTTTCTTATTTTCAGACGACTTTGGAGAGGGAATCCAATTAGGGTATTGATATAGCAAACTTAAAAATATTTTTATGAATAACGCCCCAAATCTGCTTAAACTCTCTTCAGATATCACAGATTAACCTACAGACTGCTGATAATTTATTTATTAGAAAAGACCACAAATTTTCCATTAGGATAGGAACCTTCATATCCACATGGAAAACCATTATTGAGATAAATTAGCCTCATTTTTTCAATAAATGGAGATGTTTTATTATGGGCAACGCATAATAAAAGTTTTAGCATATCTCCCTCCATATTATTAAAAAGGAGGGAGATTTCCGTACCAGCATCATAACCAACTTTTTTGGTTGCGCCACAAAAGTCCTTTGAATAATTTAATTCTTCTTCCAAAAAATGATTAATTTTAGATAGTATGTTGCTATTTCCGTAAATATTTAAATTGACTATCTGGTTTTCCCATAAAGATTGCCAATCTTGAAAAAATTCTTCTGAATCATCAGTTGCAAAATAAGTAGCTAAATCACCATCATGGATTATCTTAATTTGATCATCTTTTATGTTAAAAGGTGAAGCGTAGAATTTTTCATTCTTTAAGAATTGAATTAATTCATCATGTTCAATATCTTTAATATTCCACATATATCCTATACCTTGTCAGAATTCTAAAATCAATTACTACTTTTTTAGGTTGCGCTTATGGAGGAGATGTCCGATAAACAGCTAAGAAGATATTATCGGATATAGATTCCAACCTACGGTTTCTCATAAAAAAGGTCGTCTGAAAATAAAATTTCAGACGACCTTTCAAGCATATAACCCGATTAACCCAAATCAAACGCTTTATGCAGGACGCGGGTGGCGAGTTCCATGTATTTCTCGTCAATCAAGACGGAAACTTTGATTTCGGAGGTGGAAATCATTTGGATGTTGATGCCTTCTTCGGCGAGGGTGCGGAAGATTTTGGCAGCAACGCCGACGTGCGAACGCATACCCAAGCCGACTGCGGAGACTTTGCACACGGTATCGTCGCCGTCGATGGCGGCTGCGCCGATGCTGTCTTGCAGTTTGGTCAGGATTTCGATGGTTTGTTTGTACTCGCCGCGCGGTACGGTGAAGGAGAAATCGGTAGTGCCTTCGCTGCCGACATTTTGGATGATCATGTCGACTTCGATATTGGCATCGGCAACCGCGCCTAAAATCTGATAGGCGACGCCGGGTTTGTCGGGTACGCCGCGCACGTTGATGCGGGCTTGGTTTTTATCGAATGCGATACCGGTTACGGCAGCTCTTTCCATGTTGTCGTCCTCTTCAAAGG
>CAUSOO010000119.1:0-4599 GCA_963533245.1 uncultured Neisseria sp. | reverse complement strand
TTTGAGCTAAGGCGAGGCAACGCCGTACTGGTTTAAAGTTAATCCACTATAAAAATCCGATGCGGTAGGGAGTCTGCCAATGCCTGATATATTATAGTGCAAACTTCGCAGCGATACCGATTATCTGAAAATAATTTTGTTTGTTTGATTTTTATTCGGGTAGGGACAGCTTAGAGATATACTATCCGATGGTTTTCAGACGACCTCTTATACAGATTGGGGTCGTCTGAAAAAATGAATACGGTAAGGAATGTTGCGTATATTCACGGAGTATGTGGTTGATGTGGAAAAAATGGTGGCCGATAGTATTGGCAATATTGGTAATAGGTATTGTCGGGCGCAGCTATTATGTGATGTATGCTCAAGCACAGGATATCAAACATGCTTGGGTGGAAGTGATGAAGCAATACGGTCAGCGTTCGGCGTTGGTATCCGATTTATCGAATGTCGTTAAGACGTATGCCGGCCCTGAAGAGGATATTTTGTTCAAGTTGTCTGACGTTCAAAGTCGGGCGGTCCGTATGAATCTGAATTTGGAAGAGGCTGCCAATCCGGCGAAATTGAAGCGTTTTCAGGAAGTTCAGGGAGAATTGAGCGGAATTTTGACACAAATGACGCTGATTTCAGACCATTATCCACTTTTGGCGGAAAGCTTGGATTATCAGCGTCTGACTACGCGCCTTGAAGAGGCGGAAAACCGGATTAATCAAGCAAGGAACAACTATATTCAGGCTGTCCGCACCTATAACGCTACGTTGAGGCGTTTCCCGCAAAGTATGACCGCGAAACTTTTCGGGCAGTATGTAAGGGCAAATTTCAGTATTGAGAATGAACGTGAAATTTCCAATGCGCAACGGGTGCAATTTTGATACGGTTTTGCAGCCAATGGATTTGAGTGGTACCCAAAAGGGTCGTCTGAAAAACGTATTTTCAGACGACCCTTTTGTCATTTTGCAACGGATTATTGCCCGGTAATCAAGATTGATATAGTTTGGTGATTTATCTGTTTGTTTTGTAAGATGAAAATTGAAGTGTAAAAAAGTTTAAATTATATCCGTATGTCAAAATAAATGATAATGCAATAAAACCTTGATAGGTAAGGATGGGAGGGAGATTTTCAATTGAATGAGAAATGAGCGGGATTGAGTAAAAACTAGCAATTCTTAAAAAACTATTGAAATATATGAATAATATTTTTATGGCGTATTGTATTTTCATTTGGTTAAAATAATCATGATATTGCGTCATGATGAAAATAACAGGGTTGGTTTCCAATGTAATATTGTTCATTATCATGGAAAAATAAATTTCCATTTATCCAAAATTTTTACCGTTAGCGACGAGAATGTAAGTTTTCTGCGAAATATCACTAAAATAACAATGTAGGCAGTTTGGCTGGTCTGTATTTTTGTCAAAAGGCCTATGCTTCTTAATTATATTCTGGGAGTGATTTATTATGACTTATCATTATGGCGGCTACTCATCCAAAGGCCACTTCAACGCATATTGCCCTCCGGTCAAACCGTACAATCCTTACTGCCCACCGAGCCATGGCGGTTTCGGTTACAAAGGCGGTTTCCATAACTACGGTTCTTCACACGGCTTCAAAATGCCTCACGGCAAATTTGGTCATGGCGCCTACTGCCCTCCGCCGAAACCTGCGTACAAATGCATCATCATCGATTTCAACTGCAACCCGGGTAAACCTTATTACCCTAAACCGGCTCCAAAACCGGTTCCTCCGAAGCATGTTGATCCTTACTGCCCACCGGTTGAGCCAAAACCACAACCCCACCCCCACCCACAACCCCAACCTAAGCCGCAGCCACAACCTCAGCCGCAGCCTAAACCCCAACCGCAGCCTCAACCGCAGCCGCAACCTAAACCACAACCAAAACCGCAGCCTAAACCCAACGATAAAGACTGCAAAGATTGCGTTGACGATCAAAACCAACAAAATACTTACGGCCATGACGACAAAAATCCGGGTAACATCATCCATGTCGATGGTTCAACCAAAGATAAAGACGGTCTGACCAAAACCGTAGGTACTGATAAGAAAGATACCATTTACGGTACAGGCGGTGATGACGTTATCTACGGTGGCGACGGTGCTGACGTGATTTACGGTGGTGACGGTAACGACACTCTGCAAGGTGACAACAACGGTGATTCCCTGTACGGTCAAGGCGGTAAAGACTACCTGCAAGGCGGTGACGGCAATGACTACCTGAACGGCGGTTCTGACGCTGACATCATGCGCGGTGGTGACGGTAACGACGTTTACTTTGTTGACCACAAAGGCGACCAAGTTATCGAGTACGGTAATGCCAGCGGCGGTATCGATACCGTTCGCAGCGTAATCGACTACACCCTGACCGACAACGTTGAACACCTGTTCTTGCAAGGTTCCGGCAACCTCAACGGTACCGGTAACGCTCTGAACAACGACATCAACGGTAACTCCGGCAACAACCACCTGTACGGCTTGGCAGGCGATGACTGCCTGGTTGGTAAAGACGGTAACGACTACCTCGACGGCGGCATCGGCAACGATGTCCTGATCGGCGGTACCGGCGACGATACCTACTTCTTCGATAAAGGTTACGGCCGCGACACCATCCAAGACGAAAGCGGTAACGATACCCTGCAATTCGGCAAAGGTATTTCTGCTTCCGACGTGTTGTTGAGCAAAACAGGCAACAGCCTGACCGTATCTGTCGGCGGCGGTGACACTGTTACCATTGACGACTGGTTCTCCGGTAACAACCATAAGATCGAAAACTTCAAGTTTGCCGATGGCAGCACTTACGAAGTAACCGGTCATGGCGATTACTACTCTCTGTCAGCTGTAAACAGCATCCAACAACAAACCCAAGTTCCTAGCATCTAATCTCTGATTAGCTATACTTAGGATTGATAAGGTCGTCTGAAAGCGTCTGCATCCGTGCAAAACGTTTTCAGACGACCTATTTTGTAAACAATCTGACCCAAAAATCCAAATTCGGATAAAATAACGGAATCCTGTTTAAACCGAGTCAGCGAAGGGAGAAACCTGAAATGTCCGAAATCAGCTTGAAAAAGATTTACTCCGGAAAAGTACGCGATTTATACGAAATCGACAGCAAACGCATGTTGATGGTCGCATCCGACCGACTGTCTGCATTTGACGTGATTTTAGACAATCCGATTCCGGGTAAAGGAGAAATTCTGACGCAGATTTCCAATTTCTGGTTTCAAAAACTGGCGCATATCATGCCCAATCATTTTACCGGCGATACGGTTTATGATGTGTTGCCTGAACGTGAAGCCAAAGCCATCGAGAAACGCGCGGTTGTCGCCAAAAAACTGACTCCTGTCAAAGTAGAGGCGATTGTGCGCGGTTATTTGGCGGGCAGCGGGTGGAAAGATTACCAAAAAAACGGTTCTGTCTGCGGCATCAAACTTCCCGAAGGGATGAAAGAAGCGCAGCAGCTTCCAGAAGTGATTTTTACCCCGTCCACCAAGGCTGCCGTCGGCGATCATGATGAAAACATCAGTTTTGAAGAATGCGAACGCATTATCGGTAAAGAGCTGGCGGCAGAAGTGCGCGCTAAAGCCATTCAGCTTTATACGGAAGCCGCAGAATATGCAAAATCACGCGGTATCATCATATGCGATACCAAATTTGAATTCGGGCTGGATGAAAACGGTACATTAACCCTGATGGATGAAGTGCTGACGCCCGACTCAAGCCGCTTTTGGCCGGCTAACCAATATCAAGTCGGCACTAATCCGCCGTCTTTTGACAAGCAATTTGTTCGAGATTGGTTGGAGCAAAGCGGTTGGAACAAAAAAGCTCCGGCACCGGACGTCCCTAGCGATGTTATTCAGAAAACAGTTGATAAATATCGGGAAGCATTAAATTTATTGACGGAATAATATAGTGGATTAAATTTAAATCAGGACAAGGCGACGAAGCCGCAGACAGTACAGATAGTACGGAACCGATTCACTTGGTGCTTCAGCACCTTAGAGAATCGTTCTCTTTGAGCTAAGGCGAGGCAACGCCGTACTGGTTTAAAGTTAATCCACTATATAAAGGCGGACTGGCTGTGGCAAATCAGGTCAGTCCGTTTTTATTTTCCGATTAAAGAATAAAATCATAAATTTACAAAAATCCTCTGTTCATCAACGGATAAAGCATTTATGATGTCCTCCATAGCATCTCACAATAACTGTACTATATTTTATTTGAAAAAATAAATGGTATAGATAGGGCATCCGGTTTATAGAACCGGGAATAATCCAAATAATAGAAAAAGAAAGGAAATAATGATGCAACATCGTAGACGATTGGCTATCTTTCAAGCCGCAAAACGTGCTTCGTTCACTGGAAAACCAGTTGCACCGACTACACCGAAAGCACGCTAAGGAATAATGCTGAAATTCCTCACAATATCTAAGACCGCCCGTTTCTCGGACGGTCTTTAGTTTTTTGTACTGTTTCAAATGCGCCGCAATATAGTGGATTAAATTTAAATCAGGACAAGGCGATGAAGCCGTAGACAGTACAGATAGTACGGAACCGATTCACTTGGTGCTTCAGCACCTTAGAGA
>CAUSOO010000118.1:0-4609 GCA_963533245.1 uncultured Neisseria sp. | reverse complement strand
CTGTATTGTCTGCGGCTTCGTCGCCTTGTCCTGATTTAAAGTTAATCCACTATATCGGGCAAACGGCAGGCGTTGTCTAAACAATAAACACCATCACGCTTGCAATAAAAACTTCCCTGAATAACGGAACTTTTCCGTTTATTTTAAATCCATTAGGCTCGCATTAAAAATAAGAAAGATTCTTATTTATATATAAATTATATATAACATTATTTATTACAAGGATTTTACTCTAATGAAACTTTCGCGCTTCTCCTCCCTTGCCCTTGCCGCTGCATTGGCATTCGGCACTGCCGCCGCCCATGCCAAACCGGTTCAGATTACCGATGTCAACGGCCGCAAAGTAACCGTCGATCTGCCCGCCAAACGCGTGGTTTTGGGCTTTTATTATCAAGACTACATGGCCATCGGCGGCAAGGACGCGCTGAATAATGTGGTCGGCTTCTCCAAAGCGGTTTGGTCCGACTGGGCGCCGCCGAGCTGGGCGGCGTTCAGCAAAGCCGTGCCTAAGTTGAACCAGCTTGCCGACGTGGGCGAGGTAGAAGTCGGCACGTTCTCCGTTGAAAAAGTCTTGGCATTGAAACCCGATTTGCTGATTTTGGCGGACTGGCAGTATAAGGCTCTGGGTTCAGACCTTGCCCGCATCAACAAAGCGGGCATTCCGATTGTGGTGTTGGATTACAACGCGCAAACGGTCGCCAAACACGTCCAATCGACCAAACTTATCGGCACGCTGACCGGCCAGCAGCAAAAAGCGGACAAGCTGGCGGCAGACTACAAACGCATCGCCGACACCATCCAGGCGCGCGTGAAAAAAGCCAATCTGCCCAAGCCTAAAGTGTATGTCGAATTCGGCAACAAAGGCCCTGCGGAACACAGCGTAACCTTCGGCAAGAGTATGTGGGGTTCGATGGCGACGCTGGTCGGCGGCAACAATATTTCCGCATCTTCGGTCGAATTCTACGGCCCGATCAACCCTGAAAAAGTCCTCGCCGCCAAACCCGACGTCATCGTGATTACCGGTCGCGAAACCGAATTGAAGAAAAGCCCGACCGCCATGGTAATGGGCTGGGGCATTCCGAAAGCCGAAGCGGAAAAACGCTTGGCCGGTTTTGCCAAACGCGCCGGCTGGGCGAACCTGCCTGCGATTAAAAACAACCGCCTCTACGCCGCCTACCACGCCAACTCGCGCACGCTCTCCGACGGCGCATCGATTCAATTTATGGCCAAAGCGATTTATCCGCAGTTGTTCAAAGACTTCAATCCTGAAAAGACTTATACCGACTTCTACCGCCAAAACCTGCCGGTTGTACCGAACGGTACGTTCTACCTGTATCCGAAAGGGCAATAAGGCGGGCTTCTGGGTTTCAGACGACCTTTTTATGCGGAAGGTCGTCTGAAAGCAGCATGGGTTTTGTATAGAACCGTAGCGTGGGCTTTGCCCGCGGATGACGTTTGCGGAAATGATGGCGAACGGTATGAGGTTTCCTGTTTTCGTGGGCAAAGCCCACACTACGAATTTCCGTCGTATCGAACGGGGAGTGTCAGGTGGGTTTGACTGTTTTGGCCCTCTCCCTAACCCTCTCCCACGGGGAGAGGGGATCAGATAACTAAAGTCCGACCATTGTTGTGATTCCCTACAATTTGCTCCCTCTTTTATGGGGATTAGCATTTGCAGAAATGATGGCGAATGGTATGGAGTTCTCTGTTTTTCGCGGGCGAAGCCCACGCTACGAATTCCTGTTGTGCCGAGTGGTACGTTTTACCTGTATCCGAAAAGGCTGTAAGGCTGAATTGTGGGTTTCAGACGACCTATTTATGCGAAAGGTCGTCTGAAAGCAGCATGGGTTTTGTATAGAACCGTAGCGTGGGCTTTGCCACGGATAACGTTTGCGGAAATGATGGCGAACGGTATGAGGTTTTCCATGTTTTCGTGGGCGAAGTCCACGCTACGACTTTCCGTCTTGTTGAATGGGAAGCTTCAGGTGGGTTTGACTGTTTTGGCCCTCTCCCTAACCCTCTCCCGCGGGGAGAGGGAACAAATGGCAGAGAATCAAAACAATGGTCGGACTTTACCCTCTCTCCGTGGGAAAGAGAACAAATTGCAGGGAATCACAACAATAGTTGAAGTTCAGTCATCCGATTCCCTCTCCCCGTGGGAGAGGGCTAGGGAGAGGGCAAAGCCGTTTGGAATGCCGTTATCCCGATTTTCAAAAAACACCCTTTCAAAACGGATACAGAAAAAAGAGATTGTCGGGCATGGATGTCCGACCTTGTTCCCTAATTTCAAAGGCTTAAAAAATGAATGATTCGGTTGTCGCCGAGATTGTGAGGAACCAGCGCAGGCTAGAAGGCAAGCGTTGGTTGATTGTTTTGATGTTTTTAATCATCGCGGCGGTCAGCTTCTTATTCGACATCGCTACCGGCCCGGCGATGACGGACACGCTGCCGGTCGGCGAAGTGGTCAATGTTTTGCTGGGCAAACCCGAAGTCGATGAAATGAACCGCCTGATTGTGATGGATTTGCGCCTGCCGATTGCGGTGATGGCGCTGGTGGTCGGTGCGGCTTTGGGTGTCGGCGGGGCGGAGATTCAGACGCTCTTGAACAATCCGATGGCCAGCCCTTATACGCTGGGTTTGGCGGCGGCGGCGGGTTTGGGCGCGTCGATGGTGATTGCGTTCGGCGGTTTCGGGCTGCCTGAAACGGTCGCCGTCCCCATCGGTGCGTTTGTGATGACCATGCTGGCTTCGGGCATCTTGTTTCTGTTTGCCTCGGCGCGCCGCTTCAATTCGGCGATGCTGGTGTTAGTGGGGATTGCGCTTTTGTTTCTGTTTCAGTCGATTTTGTCGCTGATTCAGTTTATCGCCGCGCCTGAGATTTCGCAGCAGATTTTATTTTGGCTGTTCGGCAGCCTGACCAAGGCGACTTGGGAGACTGTCGCGGTTACGGCGGCGGTTACGGCGGTGTGCGTGTTTCTGCTTTCGCGCGATGTGTGGAAGCTGACCGCGCTGCGCTTGGGTGAAGAACGCGCCGTCGGGTTGGGCATCAATCTGCAATTTTTGCGCCTGAAAACGCTGGTGTTGGTGGCCGTCATGACGGCAACGGCAATCAGTTTTGTCGGCGTCATTGGCTTTATCGGACTGGTTGCGCCGCATGTGGCGCGGATTCTTTTGGGCGAAGACCAGCGTTTCTTCCTGCCCGGCGCGATGCTGGCGGGGGCGGCGTTTTTGTCGGTGGCGAGCGTGTTGTCCAAGGTGATTATCCCCGGCGCGCTGTTTCCGGTGGGGATTGTGACGTCGTTTGTCGGCGTGCCGTTCTTCTTCTGGATTGTGTTAACGAAACGGTAGGTCGTCTGAAATGTTGAAACTTGAAAACGTCCATATCCGGCGCGGCGATTATGTGGTCGCCGACAGTATCGATTTGACGCTGGAACAAGGCAAAGTCTATTCCGTGCTCGGCCCGAACGGCACGGGCAAATCCTCGCTGATGAAAACGATTTTCGGCGAAGTGGCGCACAAAGGCACCATCCGCTACGGCGACGAAATGTTGAGCAAAATCCACCTGCAAAGCTGGCGCAAACGCATAGGCTATATGCCGCAGGACACCGCCGCCGAAGCCTCGCTGACCGCGTTGGAAGTCGTGTTGCTCGGCCGCATGGACGCGCTGCACATGCACGTCGGCGACGAGCTGCTGCACGAAGCCGCAAGTATCATGGCGGAGCTGGGCATCGGCCATCTGGCACACCGCGACGTCATGCGGCTTTCCGGCGGACAGCGGCAGCTTGTGATGTTTGCCCAAGTCATGCTGCGCCGCCCCGAAATCCTGATGCTGGACGAACCGGTCAGCGCGCTGGATATGCACCACCAGTTGAACCTTTTGGAGCGCGTGGTGCAATACACGCACGAACACAATCTGGTTACGCTGATGGTGTTGCACGATTTGAGCCTCGCCGCGCAGTTTTCAGACGGCGTGATTCTGCTCGGCGAAGGCAAAGTACAGGCGCAGGGCGCGCCGCAGGACGTGTTGCAGGCGGACATGATAGGCAGGCTGTACAAAGTGGACATCGAACTTTTATACGACAGCAAAGGCCTGCCCGTTATCCGCCCGATGCGGCAGAATGCGTAACTTAACCGCCCCTGAAATGTCGGATTTGAGCATCCGGCCTGCGGACTCCCTGCAACTTATCCCCTCTCCCGCGGGAGAGGGTTAGGGAGAGGGCGGTAAGCCCAAGGCTTACCTCTTTGACCCATCAGCCCGCCCCATATTTTTTATCCTTAGAAAGGACTCCCCCATGAAAAAATCCCTCTTCCTCCTCATGCTGACCGCTTCCCTCGGCGCATATGCCGCCAACCACGAAGTCAAAATGCTCGACAACGGCAAAGACGGCAGCATGGTGTTCGAACCCGGCTACGTCAACGCCAAAGTCGGCGACACCGTAACCTTCAAAGCCGCCAACAAAGGCCACTGGGTGCAAAGCAAAGCCCTGCCCGACGGCGTTGCCGACTTCCTCTCCGAAGACGGCAAAGACTTCACCCTCAAACTCGACAAAGAAGGCGTGTACGTCTATACCTGCCCGCCGCACCGCATGATGAACATGAGCGGCGTGAT
>CAUSOO010000117.1:0-4802 GCA_963533245.1 uncultured Neisseria sp. | reverse complement strand
GCGCGGCAACCTTGTTCTACCCCTTGTGGCACATCGAAGCCGAAAGCCTGTTGGTATTGAAAAACAACCGTGGCGTGGAAGACAACCGCATCCGCCAGCTTGATTACGGTGTGCAAATTAACCGCCTGCTGTACACCCGCCTGATTAAAGGCGGCAACATTACGCTGTTCTCGCCCAACGAAGTCCCCGGCCTGTACGACGCGTTCTTTGCCGATCAAGACGAATTCGAACGTCTCTACACGAAATACGAGCAAGACCCGAACATCCGCAAGCGCACCTTGTCGGCTACCGATTTGTTCTCCACGCTGATGCAGGAACGCGCCGGAACGGGACGCATCTACATCCAAAACGTTGACCACTGCAACACGCACAGCCCGTTTGACCCGCGCGTCGCACCCGTGCACCAGTCCAACCTGTGCATGGAAATCGCTCTGCCGACCAAACCGCTGGACAACATCAACGACCCGAACGGCGAAATCGCCCTGTGTACCCTGTCTGCCTTCAACTTGGGCGCATTAAACAGCTTGGACGAGCTGGAAGGACTTGCCGATTTGACCGTGCGCGCACTTGATGCCTTGCTGGATTATCAAGACTATCCGGTCGAAGCCGCCCGCACCGCGACCATGAACCGCCGCACGCTCGGCATCGGCGTCATCAACTACGCCTACTATCTGGCGAAAAACGGCGTCCGTTACAGCGACGATTCCGCGCTCGGTCTGACCCACCGCACCTTTGAAGCCATGCAGTATTACCTGCTCAAAGCATCGGTAAACCTTGCCAAAGAATACGGTGCATGTCCGCTGTTCAACCAAACCGTTTATTCGCAAGGCAAACTGCCCATCGACACCTATAAAAAAGACTTGGATGCCGTGTGCAGCGAACCGCTGTTGTGCGACTGGGAAAGCCTGCGCGCCGACATCGTCAAATACGGCCTGCGCAACTCCACCCTGACCGCACTCATGCCGTCTGAAACCAGTTCGCAAATCGCCAACGCCACCAACGGCATCGAGCCGCCGCGCGGCTTGGTAACGGTCAAAGCATCGAAAGATGGCATCCTGAAACAGGTCGTGCCGGAGTTTGAAACCCTGAAAGACGCCTACGAAACCCTGTGGCAGCTTCCAGGCAACGAAGGCTATCTGAAACTTGTCGGCGTGATGCAAAAATTCGTCGATCAGGCGATTTCCGCCAATACCGCCTATGACCCGGGCAAATTTGAAGGCAACAAAGTTTCCATGAAACAAATGCTCAAAGACTTGCTGACCGCCTACAAATACGGCGTTAAAACCCTGTACTACCACAACACCCGCGACGGCGCGGACGATACGCAGACCGATATTCAGGATGACGGCTGCGCTGGGGGGGCGTGTAAGATTTAAACGATTTTTAAATTTGTAGTTGCAAATAAGGCTTTCAAAATGAAGGTCTTTAACAATTTGTGAGCGAATTTAAAGACCGAAGGTTGATTGCTGAGTTTGTTTTTATTTGTCTTTTTTGAATAGAGACGATATGAAAGAAATGCTAAGCAACCTTAGCCCTTATATGATATTTAGTCTATTGGTTATCTCTTTAATCTTAATATCTGTTGTGTTCGGCTTTGTGGGGTATTCCTTTGTTAAGCCAATCAAAGCAATATCATATGATATTAAAGACCGGAAATTAAGAGTCAAGAGACAAATTAATAAATCTAAGTGAGAAAAACCCATGTCCTGCGAACACCTAGTCATGTCATACAGCACCTTTTCCAAAACCAAAAACGACGCGCTTAAAGAGCCGATGTTTTTTGGTCAGCCTGTTAATGTTGCCCGTTATGACCAGCAGAAATACGAAGTATTTGAAAAACTGATTGAAAAACAACTGTCTTTCTTCTGGCGGCCGGAAGAAATCGACGTGTCGCGCGACCGTATTGACTACGCCAACCTGCCCGAACATGAGAAACACATTTTCATCAGTAACTTAAAATACCAAACCTTGCTCGATTCCATCCAAGGCCGCAGTCCGAACGTTGCCTTGCTGCCTTTGGTGTCGATTCCCGAGTTGGAAACTTGGATTGAAACGTGGAGCTTCAGCGAAACCATCCACTCGCGCAGCTATACCCACATTATCCGCAATATCGTGAATGATCCGTCGGTCGTATTCGACGACATCGTGCAGAACGAATACATCATCGCCCGCGCCGAAGACATCGCCTGCTATTACGATGATTTAATCGAATATACTCAGTATTACAACCTGTTGGGCGAAGGAACGCACAATGTCGGCGGCAAGCTCGTTACCGTGTCTTTGCGCGAGTTGAAGAAAAAACTCTATCTTTGCCTGATGTGCGTCAACGTGTTGGAAGCCATCCGTTTCTATGTTTCATTCGCCTGCTCATTCGCCTTTGCCGAGCGCGAGTTGATGGAAGGCAACGCCAAAATCATCAAACTGATTGCCCGCGACGAAGCCCTGCACCTGACCAGCACCCAGCATATGCTCAACCTGATGCGTGCCGGTGCCGACGATCCTGAAATGGCGGAAATCGCTGTCGAATTGCAGGACGAATGTTTCAAACTCTTCAAAAAAGCGGCGGAGCAGGAAAAAGAATGGGCGGCCTATCTGTTTAAAGACGGTTCGATGATTGGTCTGAACAAGGAAATTCTGGCGCAATACGTCGAATACATCACCAACCTGCGTATGCAGGCGGTCGGTCTGCCTGCCGGATTCGAAGGTGCGACCCAAAACCCGATTCCGTGGATTAACGCATGGCTGTCGTCCGACAACGTACAGGTCGCGCCGCAGGAAGTGGAAATTTCTTCTTACTTAATCGGTCAGATCGATTCGGAAGTCAGCGCGGACGATTTGGGCGATTTCGAACTGTAATCAAACTCGGCGGTTTTCCGCATTTCCATCATCAGAGGTCGTCTGAACAGGTGTAGAAACGAAATCAAAGATTTCGGTTACGCCGTGCAGACGGCCTTTCCCGCTTAAACAGATAACAATGGCACTCATCAGCACACACGACAAAACCTTCGAGCTTCAAGAGGGAGAAACCTTATTGGAGGGCTTGGAGCGCACCGGCCACGAGGTCGAATACCAGTGCCGCAGCGGCTATTGCGGTTCCTGTCGCGTCAAAATATTGGACGGCAGGGTGTCCTACGACGATTTCCCGCTGGCCTTTGTCGCGCCCGGTGAGATTCTGCCGTGTTGCTGTCGGGTAAATGAAGACATTAAGGTTGATTGCCGTACTCGGATGAGTGAGCCGGATTTGTTTGATGTCGGCTTGTTTGATGAGCGGGATTGAGTTGATTGAAACCCAATTGTATTATTTTTAGTTCTTTGCTTTAATAATAGGCTCTTCAAATCTAGGTGTAATCATATGAATGTCGCTAAGGGTTTATTGGTTTCAGTTTTATGTTTGAGCTCGGGTTTGCTTGCTGCTCAAAATCATCATTCCCAATGGAAAAAAGTTTATGAAAGGAATTTGACGGATTTTGAATTGAGTCCGGAGGGAAGCGGGTTGGTATTGCTTGCCCAACCGCAAGGACGTTGCAGGATGGATGTTGATTTTTATGGGGAAACGGGACAGGATAAATACCAGTATGAATTTACCCGAGACCGTTTGACGGCAGGTTCGCATCGGGAATACCGCTATACCGCTGCATCGTTGTCGGAAGTCACCAAAGATAAAATAAAATTGGTACGAAATGAGAAGCTGAATCCTGCTTCAGGCGCGGTAAAGAAAGAATTTCGGGATATTTATCAATACGTTCCTAATAAGGTTTTAAAAAAATATTGTTTTTGATATGGCATGGCAAATAAAGCAAGAGGTCGTCTGAAAACTTTTCAGACGACCTCTTGCTTTATTTACCCTATCGTTTAATGCAGATGCTCGTAAATGGTTTCCGCCAATGCCTTGCTGATGCCTTCGACTTGTTCCAAATCTTCTTTGCTGGCGGCAACGACGCCGCGCAGGCCACCGAAGCGGGTGAGCAGGGCCTGGCGGCGTTTGCTGCCTACGCCGGGGATGTCGCTGAGGGAAGAGGTAACGCGGGCTTTGTCGCGTTTTTTGCGGTGCCCCGTGATGGCGAAGCGGTGCGATTCGTCGCGCACGGTTTGCAGGAGGTGCAGGGCGGGGCTGTTGGGCGGCAGGCGGAAGGTTTCGCCGGTGAACGGGAGGATGAGTTCTTCCATACCGGCCTTGCGTTCGGGCCCTTTGGCTATGCCGACCAAGGGGATGTGCAACCCGAGTTCTTCCCATACGGACACGGCGACGCCGATTTGTCCTTTGCCGCCGTCAATCAATACGACATCGGGCCATTTGACGGCCTCGCCGTTGGCTTCGGCTTCCTGCATTTTGCCGTAGCGGCGGGTGAGGACTTCGCGCATGGCGGCGTAGTCGTCGCCGGGTTTGGCGGTGGTGATGTTGTAGCGGCGGTATTGCGAGGGTTGGATGTTTTGTTCGTCGTACACGACGCAGGAGGCGATGGTGGCTTCGCCTTGGGTGTGGCTGATGTCGAAGCATTCGAGGCGGTTGAGGTCGTCTGAATTCATGTTCAGGATTTTTGCCAACTCGTCGATGCGGTGTTGCTGGCTGCTTTGTTGCAGGCGGCGTTGGGCTATTGCCATTTGTGCGTTTTGTTCCGCCATTTTCAGCCAGACTTTGCGTTCGCCTATGGTTTTGGTCACGAACTGCATTTGTTTGCCGTGCTCGCCCTCCAAGGCTTCTTTTAATGCGTCGGGGACGGGGAAGTTGCTGATGATGATGTCGGGCTTGCTTTTGCCCAGATAGTGTTGGGCGACGAAGGCTTCGGCGTAATCTTGCCCGT
>CAUSOO010000116.1:0-4976 GCA_963533245.1 uncultured Neisseria sp. | reverse complement strand
TCGCCACCGCAACCCAGCAAAGCCAACTGCACACCGCCAATGAAAACATCCACCTGGTCAGCGGCAACCATACCGACATCACCGCCGGCCAAAGCCTGACCGCCCATGCAGTAGAAAGCCTCAACCTGTTTGCGCAAAGCAGCGGCATCAAGGTACAGGCCAATCAGGGCAAAGTGGAAGTGCAGGCACAGAATGACGAGTTGCAGCTGAATGCGCTGAAGGATGCGGTATTAACCAGCAGCGCAGGGAAAATCACCATCGCGGCGAAGGAGGAGATTCTGATTACCTGCAAGGGGGCGTATATCAAACTGGCGAACGGGGAAGTGGAGATCGGGAGTCCGAAGCTGGTGCGGGTGAAGGCGCCGTTGGAGGTGACTGGACCGCAGAGCTTGAGCCATATGTTTAATGATATGCCTAAATCAAAATTTGATCAGGAAGTAATCGTTACCACTTTAAATGGAAGCCCGATTGCAAACCGCCGATTTGTTCTAACACGTGCTGACGGTACCAAAATACGGGGGACTACGGATGCAAATGGTAGTACCGGCATTCAGCGCAATGATTCTACTATGGAAAAATTTACCTTGACTCTTTTGCCTAAGGACAAGAAGAAATGATTGACCCAAACATTAAATTAAATCCGACATTGGATAAAAACGGCAATCCGACCGCACAAGCGAGGATGACATCTACGGAAGATCAGCAAAAATGCCAGATGGAGATTGCACGCTATATGCCGATCATGCTTCTCCCCGGTATTATGGGATCCAATCTGCTATATCGAAACGGTTGGGTAAAGCCCAGTCAAAAATCTGAATCGGGAGAACCGGCAAAAGACTTAGAAAACGGAGAGGAGAATCAGGAAAAAATTTGGGAAGAACTCAAGACGAAGAAAGTAGAAAAGTCATGGATGCCGCCAAACGGTCTATTAAAATCAATAGGTGCAGCGTTTAAAGATGGTTTGTTTCGCAGGGTAAAAGCACGTCATCGGGAAATTCATCAAGAATTGACTGCTGTCGATTGGCGAGGGCCGATAATACATATTCCTAAAAATCCTATAAGAACTAATACTGAATGTTTGAAAAAAAAGATTTTAAAGGCCGGTGAGCAGCGACACAATCTCAAAATGGCGCAACTGCAAAAAAGCCCTTCTTCTGATTCTTCGGAAATTCGTGATGAGCAAAAGCAATATGAGGAATGGAAAGAGAGATGGGAAAATGGAAAACCCCGTCCTAAAGAGTTAATCAAAGAACAATTGCGTTTTCGAGGCTGGGGAACGGTTAATGCCGATGCTTATCAAGATTTTGCGGTTTTTTTAGAAAATAATCTGAATAATTTGGCTCAAGATATTAGAGATGCTGCTAAAACCAGCAATGGAAATCAAAATGGAACAAATGGCTTGAGTGATAGTGATTATGCGAATTTTGTTACAAAGAAAAAAGACACTCAGCCTTGGAAAGCCGTATTGGCAAGGATAGATCGATATATCATCAATCGCGACAAAGAGCGGCCAAATTTGAAAAAACCTTTGTCTGAACAACAGTCCAGTGCTGAGTCGCAGAAAATGTTGGCGGAATGGCTGAAAAAAGTGGTGAATTATCAATTTCCTGTCTATATATGCGGCTACAACTGGTTACGTGACAATGCCGAGTCAGGAACCGGGTATTCATCAAGGTCCTTAGAGTATTTGGAATCAAAAAAAGAGGATGGTACCAATTTCCCCTTTGGTCCCAGTGACTTGAATAGCAGGATCCAGCGCGCATTGGAAGAATGCAATAGTGAGCAATTTTTGATTCTTACCCATTCTATGGGCGGTTTGGTAACGCGTGCATATGCAAAGCAGGCAACCAGTGATGAGCCGGGTAAAACTAAAAACGCTGATAAAATTTGCGGTATTTTTCATAATGTTATGCCAGCTACGGGCTCACCTGCTTTTTATAAACGGTTAAGGGCAGGATTTAGCAATGAACCGCCACCGCGCCGTTTTTATGAACGTTTCATGCCGACTTTATGGTTAAGTGCATTGAAAGAGCTTGGTTTTGCAGGGGTGCTGGGTTTTACCTCACGAGCAACTTCCCCCATTTTGCTCAATTCGCCTGGTGCCATGCAGCTGACCCCTTGGCCGAATTATACTCCACGCCGCTTTAGTGGAGATAATGTAAGTGATCCCAATGCTTGGCTTCATGTGGCAGATGATGATGGGGACAATATACGCTTCAGTTTCAATACTGAAGAACTCTATCAAAATTATGATAAATGGTTTGGTTTATGGCCGACCAAGCCCAAAAATCTTAATGACGGGCAACAAGAAGAGCAGATAGACTACATTAATTTCAATCCGAATGGTACAAAGACTATCTTTCAACAAGATAAAACAGATGCAGATATTTTTAAAGCTAATTTCGATAAGGTGCAAATGTTTCAAGACAAGCATGCTACTTATTATTTAACTGATGACAATAAAACCCGAATCAGTCTTTGTGACAGTAAAGACCACCTCACTTGGGATACTATTAAATGGGTGAGTGATAGGAATTTCCCTGGAGACTTGACTAAGCAAGAGTTAATCGAGGCGGTATTGACTAAGCCTGAAGATTCCGGGCCTAGGGGTAAGGTAAAAATAAAATTGAGGGATGAAGATTACTTTCTTCATCTTACTGAAAAAAAGAGGACAGACAGGGGAGATGGTACCGTCCCTACTGCTTCGGGAGAAGCGCCGATTACCCAAGGCTTTTTTGCTAGAAAAGATGTATTGGTAACCGGAGATAAAAATGTAGGTGGCTATGAGCATGGTTCTTCATATAATTTTGATGAAACCCGTCATGACGCCTTGTTTGCTGTTTTAGAATCTGTCGCTTTACGCGGACAGGAAGATTAATCCCTTAAAGGAACTTATGATGAAACAGACCGCTACTGTATTGCTGACAGCTTCCCTGCTTGCTGCATGTGCCCCTGCCGTTTCACCACTTACAGAAAGGAATCCCTCCATGACTACTGCCTCTTCATCTATCGATACTGCCTATTGGACCGAACAACCCTATTGCAGCGGTCGATATCAATTGCGCCTGCCGTTCCAGCGTCGTCACGGCAGTACACACATTAATTACAACGGCTGGAGTGTGATGGTTATGTTTAACGACTGGAAGAGAAACTTAAGCACCATCAATGAGAATAAGCAATATGGTCGAGATGGAACCGATATTGTCGTCGATACCCGCACCCTGATTCCGAATCGGGCAATCATGCAGGTAACACGTAGCGATTTTTCTTGGGAACGCAGCATTACAATTAAAGAGAAGGGAATGCCCTACGAAGCCGATTTGTATTTTAAGTTGGATGATAACGACGCTTATATCGTACGTGGTTATTTCTATATTCCCGCTGAAAACGGTAAAGCCCCTGCTAACTGGAAAGCCAAAGAGAAAGAATTGATAGATGGCATGGAGAAAAAATTCCGCCAAGATTTCCTGAATAACCTGCGGGTACGGCAAGAATTTGAAGTACCGAATCGGCATGGTATCTGCCTGATAGGCGGTTTTATTGCGGACGATGGCAAAAAACCGTTTACAGCGCATACTACTGTCGGCTTTGCCAAGCAACACGATATGAGTCTGGAAATTATGCATGGTGACGAGCTTGAGAAAGGCGAACCGACGCTGTTGCAACGGGATATTGCTCCTGAAAAAAGCGCATTGGCAAAAATCTTTAAAATCACAGGCTACCGCACCATCCGCCAAGGCCCGCGTACGATTAACGGCATGTCGGGCACGGAAAAATTGATCAAGTGGGATGGCAACAAATATATGTTGATTTGGGAACGAGACGGCGGTAATCCACGCGTCATGATGCAGTTTGGTACCGAGAAGAAAGATGGAACGAAGCGTAGCGAAGCCGAAGTCCTCGCCATTTGGGATACCGTTCTGCCAACTTTAAAACCAATCAAATAATGTAAGCGACGAACCCAAGGTCGTCTGAAATATGGTTTTCAATATTTGAAACCGTATTTTCAGACGACCTTGCGTCACAAACGGCCATACTGTAATTGGCTTTTATAGAGAATGACCGTAAACGGCTATGACGTTATACCGCTCTAAATTTTGTTAAACCACTACAATATAGTGGATCAACTTTAAACCAGTACGGCGTTGCCTCGCCTTGCCGTACTATCTGTACTGTCTGCGGCTTCGTCGCCTTGTCCTGATTTAAATTTAATCCACTATAAAAACATGATGAAGCACACACCTATACCTTATGAACGTCAGGAAATCATCCGACGTGAGCGCGAGTTGGCTAAATATGCCAATACTATGGATAGTTTGTTTTGCATTCCTTTTACCAAACAAGGAATCGGCGTTGATGCCATATTGTCGCTGATTCCTTTTGTCGGGGATATTGCCGGGCTTTTTTTGACGATGAAGGCTTTTCGCATGGGGCGGGAGTTGGGTGTGCCGGATCATAAAATGCGTCCTGCCGTATATCTTGCTTTTGCCGATATGGTGCTCGGCATGATTCCTGTCGTCGGTACGCTTATCGATATTTTCTTGCAACCGAGCCGCCGTACTTTGAAAGTCATCAATGAATATGTGCGCAGCGAGTATGGCGTGGATTGTGACCTGCATTTGGAGCGACCGTTTATGCACGCGGCTTTGGAGAAGAAACAGCAGCAATCAGATTTTTGGCGCAAACCTGTTGCGGCTTGGCTTTATCTGCATATACCTGATTTTTTCGGTTTGATTGTGCTGGTGTTGATGGGCTGGATAACGGTTGCAGTAAGTAAATGGGCGTGGAGCAGGATGACTTATCTGTTTCACGCTGTTGCCGGTTGGTTTTGAGCGGATAGATAATTTAACGTGAATGGCTTTAAGCCGGTATGGTGTTGCCTGATCTGAACTCAAATGTGTTTTGATATAGTGGATTAACGTTAAACCAGTACGGCGTTGTCTCGCCTTAGCTCAAAGAGAACGATTCTCTAAGGT
>CAUSOO010000115.1:0-5279 GCA_963533245.1 uncultured Neisseria sp. | reverse complement strand
CTAAGTGGACGAAGTGGGCTTCCATCGGGAAGGTGCGGCCTTTGATTTGGTTTTCACTGGGGACGTGGAAATGGAATTGTTTCAGGGTGTAGGTGCGGCCGTTCACGCTGAGGGTATTGCCGCCTTCGGGATAGTTGACTTGGATGGTGTGGCCGTTGTTTTCCACGTCAACCGCGCTCGGTTTGTAATTGACTTTGATGGCAGGCAGTCTGCCGGAGACGGTTTCGGTAATGTTGACGGGGGATTGGTTTTTGCCTGTGGAACACAAACGGAACTCTTCAGACAGATTGCCCCAGCTTTCGGGGGAGTCGTGTCCGGTGTAGCCCCAATGGGTGTGGTTTCCGTGTGCGGCGGCGGAGAATGCTGCGAAGGTGGACAGCAGGAAGACAGTCAGGCGAGGCAGCGTGAGGTTCAAGCAGAGCATTGCAATATCCTTTCTGTGAGGAGGAGGGGAAAAAGCATTGCGGTGCGTATGTAGATTATTGTTATTTTTTTATTTAACCATAGCCATATTA
Source organism: uncultured Neisseria sp. (assembly GCA_963533245.1). Taxonomy (GTDB): domain Bacteria; phylum Pseudomonadota; class Gammaproteobacteria; order Burkholderiales; family Neisseriaceae; genus Neisseria. The sequence continues at coordinate 4,764 of CAUSOO010000115.1, read as the reverse complement.
AATCATTAGGTCAAGCCTTCTTGGGTTAATTCTGTTAATGCTATGAAGTTAAGGCGAATTCATTTTTTCAAAACGATGTTGTCGTTTTGAAAATTGATAATAATTTGAAATAGAAAATGTCTATTTTTCACACCTTAAAAATTTAAGGAAAGCCGACTCGTGAAAAAGGTCGTCTGAAAACCTGAATTCGGTTTTTCAGACGACCTTTTGCCTTGCCTGACAAGGGTTATTTGTGCAGCCCGCATTCTTTGCTGTCTTTGCTTTCCCACCACCAGCGTCCGGCGCGGATGTCTTCGTCTGCTTTGACGGGGCAGGTGCAGGGTTCGCAGCCTATGCTCGGGTAGCCTTGGAAATACAAGGCGTTGAGTGGGACGTCGTAGGCTTGCGCGTATGCCCAGACGTCGTTTTCTTCCCAGTCGAAAATGGGGTTGAACTTGGCGATGTTGCGGCTGTGGTCGGTTTCTTCGAAATCCAATCCGCTGCGGGTTGCCGATTGGCTGCGGCGTTGTCCGGTCAGCCAGGCGGGGGCGTTTTTCAGGGCGCGGTTGAGCGGCTCAATTTTGCGGATGTGGCAGCAACGGCGGCGCAGCTCGATGCTGTCGTACATGGCGGTTGCGCCGAATTCCTGTTCAAACTGCCGCGCGCTTTCGGGGTCGGGGTGGAAAACTTCCAGCTCGGTTTGATAACGGACGTTGACGGCGGTAATCAGGGCGGCGGTTTCGGGATTGAGCTTGCCGGTGTCGAGGGTGATGATGCGCAGGGGGAGTTTCAGGCGGCAGATGGCGTCGGTAATGATCATGTCTTCGACGGCAAGGCTGGAGGCGAAAACGGCTTGCGGATAGTGGCGGGCGATGTGTTTGAGGCGGGTTTCGAGCGTGGCGGTCAACTCGGGCAGCCGGCGCCGTTCGGCTTCGCCTGTCGTCGGGATGCGCCAAAGCTGGGGACGGAAGAGGGACATGGTTGGCTTGTTCCTTGTTTTTTGTTTTCAGACGACCCCTCTTGCGGCAAAAGGGGTCGTCTGAAAGTTTGTACGGAACATTATTGTCGGGCGGTCTCGCGCGAAGGGGAAAGAATGCTTTTCTATTTCTTTATAACCAAAGCGATTGCTGCTGGTCTTTCGGCACGAGATGGTTCACGCCTATGCCGATCAGGCGGAAGGCGTCTTCGCGCTGGGGCGGCACGCGCTGCATCAGGGTCTGCGCGGCGCAAAGCAGGGCGTCGGTGTCGGGTAGGACGGAAGAGTAGGTCAGGGAGCGGGTGATGATGCGGAAATCGTGGGTTTTCAGCTTTAGGGTTACGCCTTTGGCTTCGACGTTTTTGCGTGCGATTTGCCGCCACAGGTCTTCAGCAAGGTGGGGCAGGTGTCCGGCTGCCTGTTCGAGCGACAGGTCTTCGGGCAGGGTGATTTCGGTGGAGATTTGGAGGCGTTCGCGTTCGGCTTTGACGGGGCGTTCGTCCGTACCGCGTGCCAAATCATAAAGGCGGTAGCCGTAGCGTCCGAAATGGTTCAAGAGTTCGCCGCGCTCGAAACGGCGCAAATCGCCCGCCGTCTGCATGCCCAGCGACTGCATTTTTTTCAGCGTGACTTTGCCCACGCCGGGGATTTTGCCCAAGGGCAGGGTTTCCAAAAAAGCCATGACTTTGTGCGGCGGCAGGACGAATTGCCCGTTCGGCTTGCGCCAGTCCGACGCGATTTTCGCTAGAAATTTGTTCGGCGCGATGCCTGCGGAAGCGGTCAGGCCGGTTTCTGCAAAAATGGCGGCGCGGATTTCTTTGGCAACTTCGCTGGCGTAAGGGATGTTTTTGAAATTATGGGTCACGTCAAGATAGGCTTCGTCCAGCGACAGGGGTTCGATTAAATCAGTATAGCGCCTGAATACGGCATGAATCTGCGCGGAAACCTGACGGTACAAATCGAAATGCGGCGGCACATACACCGCTTGCGGACACAGCCTTTTCGCCGTCGCCACCGACATCGCGGAATGCAGCCCGAACTGCCGCGCCTCATACGATGCGGCGCAAATCACCGAACGCGCGCCCTCCCATGCGACGACCACGGGCAGCCCTTTCAAATGCGGCTGCTCGCGCAGTTCTACCGATGCGTAGAACGCGTCCATGTCGATATGGATGATTTTGCGCTGGGACATTGAAGACGGTCGGGAAGGAAAAAGAGACGGGTATTTTAGCGGAAAACGATAGAGGAAGGTCGTCTGAAACGGCATTTGGTTTTCAGACGACCTTTGATCAGGGAAAGCAAACAGACTTTGCAGATTTGCCCGATGGCTCGAACCTACGCCGTTTCATGTGCCCATTGGGGGAGGGTGGTTTTTTGTTTGCAAAAAGCGAACAGACGCTGCCCATTGCACTTTTCAAACATCAGCTCTACGCCGCTTTGCAAACGCAAAATCAGGGCGGAAGGCGTATCGATTTTGATGAAGTCGATATGGTGTTGCACAAGTTTGGCAATGGCGGAATACAAATCAAGCTTGTCCGCGTGCCTGAAAAACCAAGGATTTAAGCTCAACCAACGCCCGCCGTTCAGCGAGGTGCCGGGTTGGAAGTCCGCTCGGATTTGAGTCAGGCGGTCGTCTGAAAAATGCAATTCGATATCGCCGTAGAGCCAAATGTTCCAGCCCTTTTTTACCAAAAGCCCTTTGGGCACGCATTCGGGTGCAGGGAACATTTGCAGGATCATCTCCGCCGTCTGCCCGATCTCCAGATAATCAAATCGGCCTGTGGTCAAAAAGTCGTACATATCGACGGAAATCGGGAAATGGTAGCGCATGGTCGTTTCAGACGAGGTGTGAAATATGGGCTATCTTAGTTCAAAATACAAATGCAATCAATTCTTATTTTTATTTATTTGGCTCATTATGTGGATTAAATTTAAATCAGAACAAGGCGACGAAGCCGCAGACAGTACAGATAGTACGGAACCGATTCACTTGGTGCTTCAGCACCTTAGAGAATCGTTCTCTTTGAGCTAAGGTGAGGCAACGCCGTACTGGTTTAAATTTAATCCACTATAAAAGAAATTTGTCGGCAAGGCTGATCACTCAAAACAATATTAAGATATTGATAATGAGTTTCCCAATACGCAAATTTGCCATATGATTATCCGCGTTTCATCATCATTTATTCAGTTTATCAGCTATGGCATACATTTTTATATTTTTAGTCGGATGCTTCATTTTCATCCTGATTGCCCGCAGAGTACGGCCAGCGCCTGAAATCATTTGGGAAAACGAACCGCTCATCTGCATCAGTCTCGGTAATTTATTGGATAACGAACGGATTTATTTTGGCAAAAACGAGATTTTTATTTGTGAAGGCAGTGAAATCAAAGCACGTCATCCTCTTCAAGATTTGATTTATTTGAGTAGGACGATGATGGCCCTTTTCGGTACTCATGTTTGGCGGCTGGAGTTTAGAGCGGATGGAAGTCAAGTTGCTTATCATTTTTATCCCAAAGCCGACGGATTCGCTATTTTTTATAAACAACTGGTTCAAAATCATCCGCGTACCATTATGGACTGTTGGAGTGAATGGAGGAGATAGGCAGTTTGGGGCTGCGAATGAATAATTTTAGCCCTAGGTGCGATTATTCGCGTTGAGTACATAAAAGGTCGTCTGAAACCTGTTTCAGACGACCTTTTATTGTAAAAATCTATAAATTTAATAGATAATAACTAATCTCATATTATCAAATTGGAAAAGATAACCCGCTGATTAGATTGATATTTAACATAGTTAAATTATGTTAACTAAAACATACGTTATCCAAACCTGATTTCACAATTGATTTAAATCATAATATCTTGTGTTCAAATCTCTAAAATACCCGAAATCATACTAGATATTGATTTTCGAATAACAAACTACAAGAGTCGAGGAACGCAAAATGCCGAAAATCCCTGAGTTGGTTTGTCCCGCCGGTAATCTGCCCGCTTTGAAGACGGCGGTGGACAATGGCGCGGACACGGTGTACATGGGGCTGAAAGATGCGACGAATGCGCGCAATTTTCCGGGACTGAATTTCGATATGAAGTCGGCGCAGGAAGGGGTGGCTTACGCCCATGCGCGCGGCCGTAATGTGCTGATGGCCATCAATACTTTTGCCCAGGCGGGGCAAATCGAGCGGTGGCATCGGGCTGTCGATACGGCAGTGCAACTGGGTGCCGACGCGATAATCGTCGCCGACCCTGCGATTATGGCTTACGCCGCCGAGCGTCATCCTAATTTGAGGCTGCACATGTCGGTGCAGGGGTCGGCGACCAATTACGAAGCCATCAATATGATGAAGGAACTGTTCGGAGTCCGCCGTGCCGTGCTGCCGCGCGTTTTGACGGTCGATCAGGTCAAGCATGTGATTGACAATACGGATGTAGAAATCGAAGTGTTCGGTTTCGGCAGTTTGTGCGTCATGGTGGAAGGGCGCTGCATTTTATCGAGCTATGCGACGGGTGAATCGCCGAATATGCAGGGCGTGTGTTCGCCGGCGAAGGCGGTGCGCTGGGAGCAGTTGCCCGACCGCATGAACGTGCGGTTGAACCAAGTGTTAATCGACCAATACAAACCGGACGAACCGGCAGGCTATCCGACCTTGTGCAAAGGCCGTTTTGAAGTTAATGACGAAACCTATTACGCGCTGGAAGAGCCGACCAGCCTGAACGTTTTGGAAATGCTGCCCGAACTTATCAAAATCGGTGTGTCCGCCATCAAAATCGAAGGCCGCCAGCGCAGCCCGATGTACACGGCGCAGGT
>CAUSOO010000114.1:0-5428 GCA_963533245.1 uncultured Neisseria sp. | reverse complement strand
TAGAGAATCGTTCTCTTTGAGCTAAGGCGAGGCAACGCCGTACTGGTTTAAAGTGAATCCACTATACAACAGGGGGCAAACATCGGGACGGCGTTGCCCGTTTTGCCGATTCCATCCGCGATACAACATTCAGACGACCCATCATGAACGACCACCAACTGCTCCGATACAGCCGCCACATCCTTCTCGACGAAATCGGTATCGAAGGGCAGGAAAAAATCCTTGCCGCCCGCGTCCTCGTCGTCGGTTGCGGCGGACTGGGTGCGGCAGCCCTCCCGTATCTTGCCGCATCAGGCGTCGGCAAACTCATCATCGCCGACCACGACACCATAGACGATACCAACCTCCAACGCCAAACCGCCTTCACCGAAGCCGACATCGGACAAGCCAAAGCGCAAGTGATGGCAGGTCGTCTGAAAGCCGTCAACAGCGCGTGCGACATTACCGCCCTGACCGAAAAGCTGGACGAAGCCCGCCTGACCGAACTCATGCGCACCGCCGACATCGTCCTCGACTGCACCGACAACTACCCCACCCGCCAAGCCATCAACCGCGCCGCCGTTGCCACCCGTACCCCGCTGGTTTCCGGTGCCGCCGTGCGTTTTGAAGGGCAAATCGCCGTGTACCGCTCCGACTTGACAGACAGCCCTTGCTACGCCTGCCTGTTTGACGGCGACACCGCCGACGACGGCGCCTGTGCCCTGTTCGGCGTATTTTCCCCATTGGTCGGCATCATCGGCGCCACCCAAGCCGCCGAAGCCCTTAAAATCCTCACCGGCGCAGGCGAACCGGCACACGGCAAACTGACGACCTACAACGCCCTCACCGCCAAATGGCAGACATTCCGCGTCCACAAAAATCCTGATTGCGGCGTATGCGGCAAACTGTACAAGGCGTAGTGGGAGGGTTCACTAAAAGTAATAAAAGATGCGGATGTGGCTTGGGACTTCTGTGCGATATTTTTTGACAGGGACAGCCGTCTTGTAGAGACCAACTTTTGTTATCGCCTGAAGAGAATGTATTTTAGGTCGTCTGAAAGTTTTTCAGACGACCTTTATGAAATTTGGGTTTTAATCCAATCTACGCTTATCAGTTCAATCAAAGGGGGCTCAATTATTTTCTGGTATGAATGTAGTCAGATTATTTCGAGAATGCATTATTCCTCTTTAGATTTTTTATCATAAAAAAGGAAAATTGAAATTAAAAATGAAATAATGAAAATATGAATAGTGTAAAAAAAATAGTATATCGTATTACGTACTAATAGCCAATTATCAAGCATATTTAAATCTGATGCGGCTTTTCTAGAAAATCCTATAAAGTTTAAGATATATTCAACTATGCCATCCAAAAATAACGAGGATGGGAATAATATGAAATAATTTATAATTGCTGTAAAGAACCACCCAAATACAAAAGAACTGATTAAGTATAATAACCAGTAAATTCCAATTGCTTTAATGGCAAATGAAACTCTTTTCTTAAAAATCATCTATAACCTCCTGTTTGATTAGCCATTAATTTATTGCCGGGATTTTATTGAACAACTACTTTCAATTTTATCATCAGGTCCTTTGTGTTTAGAGATGGTCCAAGTTAGAAGAGATTTTGTTATTGCCGAAGAACCTTTTCCAAAAAACTTAGGTCTGACTGGATATTTCTAGCAGCAGGAACTAACGTATCGTCGCAATTTATCATACAAATTTCTTTGTAGAAATATTGTAATCGAATAATTACATGCATTAGGCAAAATGCATATCATGCTGTTACCAAGCATTATCTGGCAAACTAATCGGTTTTTTATAATATCCATTCTTATCTCTATATTTGCTATAGCTTTCAGGATGTCCCCCCTGTTCAGCCAAGGCTTCACCAATTTCCATGGAGTTTAAAATCTCCGCCTCCGAGTCACCCTATAGATGGAGGGGTGCTATTATCAATCTGTTGACACCACCTCCGTAAAATGGAGTTGCCTGAATAACCAGCAATCTTGGGATGCGCTATGTACACAGAACCCCGGCAAACTGACCACCTGCAAATATCCTTCTCTCCTACTGATCAAGACAGACGCTATGCGGGAAAGCGGCTTTTGCGTTATATAGAGCCTGATTGGCGGCGCAAATATTGGTTTGGTTCGGCTGCCTTCCTGCTGATGTGGGGCATTCTATTCGTCTTTACTTGTTGGTTGTTTAACGGCATCAACAACACCTATGTTCAAAACTGCTATCTGTTTGCCGATTCGCAAACTGACAGTTTGGAGTACTGTCTGTATAAAGCCAGAGACGACAGCAGCTCCCTATGGATAATGGCGGGTCTCATCTACGCCACCTCCATGGTGATGTATTTTGATCAGCGTTGGACATATCGCAGCTTTTCCCGCAGGGCTGCCCATCCTCTGAAAGGGCGGCGTTTCTCCCTTAGCCTTTCAGCCGAAGGCTTAACACAGGAGGAAGCAGGGCACAACAGGCATTTCCATCATTGGGCAGGCGTGGAACGTATCATCGAAGACCAAGCATTCCTGCTGTTTTATATCGACCGTAACATCGCCTATTTTATTCCGATTGCCGCTTTTGCAGAGGCGGGAATGGATGCCCACGCGTTTTATACCCGAGCGATGGAGTTGAAGGCTGCGGCAGAGTAGGTAAATCCAAACGAGACAAAGGCTACCTGAAAAACCATTTTTGGTTTTCAGGTAGCCTTTTTTCTTCAAATACAGGGGTGATTTAGTCTTTCAACTTCGCCAACTGATTTTGAACTTTCGCCATTTTGTCTCCCAATTCTGCCAAATGGCAGACATTCCGCGTCCATAAAAATCCGGATTGCGGCGTATGCGGCAAACCGTATCGACTCTAGAGCGACAGTTCGTTAAAAGTGATAAAAGATAGGAAAACCAAGTTTCAGACGACCTTTGTTATTATCAAGAACAATTAAGAGACCTCGTATATAGTCACACAAGGGATGCCTGCAAATTCAGCAATTTTCTTGCACAAGCTGCTAGCTGACACTTCGCCAACACCTGGGAAAACAACAGCAAAATCGGAATAAGCCATATCGGCATCAGTGGTATTCGACGGTAAAAAGCGATAATACAAATCTTCAGTTCTACAAACAGAACAAGTGAGATAGCCACCTTCGTCATCAAAATCAAACGAAGGCAATAGGTCTTCTATATCCATCTCCTCACCTTGAGCATAATGTTGACTGCAATGCGGACAAACAAGCTCGCCTTTTCCAAAGTTTTCCAAAGCAGTGAACAGCGTCGGCTCATCTTCAATCTGAAAGTAGATGCCGCGGGAATATCGGGCATTTTTTTCACCTACAAATTCAATAATTCCTTTGTTGGTAAACGTATAACCTAGTTCTCCATAATAAAAAACTTCTTGCAACTCAGGATAAATCCAACCTTGCTCCAGCATATAATTTCGGATCTGTTCTGCAAGCTCCTTTTTTTTCTTCCCTACGGGAGATACAGGAACTATATAGTAGCGATGATCAGACATTTTTTTCCTTTCTAAAAAGGTCGTCTGAAACCCATTTTCAGACGACCTTTCCGTTTCTTCAACCTATCAGTCTTTCAACTTCGCCAACTGATTTTGAACTTTCGCCATTTTGTCTTCCAATTCTGCCAAATCGGCTTTGTCTTTTTCCACCAGATGCGCGGGGGCTTTTTCGGTGTAGCCGGGTTTGGAGAGTTTGGCGTTGAGTTTGTCCAAGGCTTTTTGCAGCTTCTCGGCTTCTTTGCTCAAACGGGCGGTTTCGGCGGCTTTGTCGATTTCGACTTTCAGCATCAGGCGCGCGCCGTTGCAGACGGCGACAGGTGCGTCTTCGCTTTCGGGCAGGGCGGCGACTTGCTGTACTTCGGTCAGGCGGGTCATCATCGGCAGGTATTTGAGGTAGCCCGCCAAGTCGTCCGCGCTTTCGACAAACAGCGGGGCTTTCACGTTGGGCTGAATGCTCATTTCGCCGCGCAGGTTGCGGACGGCGCCAATCAAATCCTGCAACACGGCCATTTGCTCGAAGGTCGTCTGAACGATTTGTTCGCGGTCGGCTTCGGGGAAACGGGCGAGCATGATGCTGTCGGCGGTTTTGGCGTCGCACATGGGGGCGACGGTTTGCCACAATTCTTCGGTGATGAACGGGATAATCGGGTGCAGCAGGCGCAGGGCGGCTTCGAGTACGCGCAATAAGGTATGGCGTGTGGCGCGTTGGCGGCTGGCACAGCCGGTTTGAAGCTGCACTTTGGCGAGTTCCAGATACCAGTCGCAATAATCGTTCCATACGAAGCTGTACAGGGTTTCCGCAGCCAAATCAAAGCGGTAGGTTTCGTAGGCTTGCGTAACCTGTTCGATGGTCTGATTCAGACGGCCTATGATCCACATATCGGGGAAGGAGTAGCCGCGCGGTTCGGTGGCGGTTGCGCCGTAGCCGCAGTCTTGATTTTCGGTGTTCATCAAGACGAAGTTGGTGGCGTTCCAGATTTTGTTGCAGAAGTTGCGGTAGCCTTCGGCGCGTTTGAAGTCGAAGTTCACGCTGCGCCCCAAGCTGGCGTAGCTCGCCATGGTGAAGCGCAAGGCGTCCGCGCCCATGCTGGGGATACCTTCGGGGAAGAGTTTTTTCGTGGCTTCTTCCACTTTCGGCGCAGTTTCGGGTTTGCGCAGGCCGGTCGTGCGTTTCACCAGTAATTTGTCCAAGTCGATGCCGTCAATCAAATCGACGGGGTCGATGACGTTGCCTTCGGATTTGGACATTTTTTTGCCTTCGTGGTCGCGCACGATGCCGTGGATGTACACGTCTTTAAACGGTACTTTGCCGGTGAAGTGGGTGGTCATCATAATCATGCGCGCCACCCAGAAGAAGATGATTTCGTAGCCGGTGACCAAGACGTTGGACGGCAGGAAGGCTTTGAGTTCGTCGGTTTCAGACGGCCAGCCGAGCGTTGAGAACGGCACGAGCGCGGAGGAGAACCATGTGTCCAATACGTCTTCTTCGCGGGTCAAGCCTGTTTTGCCGGCTTGTTTTTCGGCTTCCGCCTGATTGCGGGCGACGTAAACATTGCCTGCTTCGTCGTACCACGCGGGGATTTGATGCCCCCACCACAGTTGGCGCGAGATACACCAGTCTTGGATGTTGTTCATCCATTGGTTGTAGGTGTTGACCCAGTTTTCAGGGATGAAGCGTACCGCGCCGCTGTCGACGGCTTTTTTGGCTTTTTCGGCGAGGCTTAAGCCTTTGAATTCGCTGTCAGGTTCGCCACCGTTCGGTGTGGCGGACATGGCGACAAACCATTGGCTGGTCAGCATCGGCTCAATTACTGAGCCGGTTCGGTCGCCTTTCGGCGTCATCAGCGTGTGCGCTTTGATTTCGACCAACAAGCCTTGTTCCTGCAAATCGGCAACCATTTGTTTGCGCGCGGCAAAGCGGTCTAAGC
>CAUSOO010000113.1:0-5530 GCA_963533245.1 uncultured Neisseria sp. | reverse complement strand
CCGATGTCTTCGATACCGGAAATAATCACGATGTCGCCGGCTTCGGCTTCTTCAAGCGGCACGCGTTCCAAACCTTTGAAACCCAAAAGCTGGTTGATGCGGCCTTGGGCGATTTGCTGTTCGTGGTTCATCACGGCAACGACTTGGCCGGGTTTGATACGGCCATTCAGAATGCGGCCGATACCGAGGCGGCCGGTGTAGTTGTCGTAGTCGAGTTGGGAAATTTGCAGTTGCAGCGTTTCGTCTGCGCTGCCGCTCGGTGCGGGCGTGTGTTTTAAGATGGTGTCGAACAGCGGACGCATGTCGTTGCTCTCGTCGGTTTCTTCCAATTTGGCAAAACCGGACAGGCCGGAAGCGTAGACAATCGGGAAGTCCAACTGCTCGTCGGTTGCACCCAAGTTGTCGAAAAGTTCGAAAGTTTGGTCGATGACCCAGCTCGGACGGGCGGACGGTTTGTCGATTTTATTGATGACGACGATCGGTTTCAGCCCCAAAGCCAAGGCTTTTTTGGTAACGAAACGGGTTTGCGGCATCGGGCCTTCCTGCGCATCCACCAACAATACGACGCAGTCCACCATACCCAAAACGCGCTCCACCTCACCGCCGAAGTCGGCGTGTCCCGGGGTATCGACGATGTTGATGTGGTAGCCTTCGTAATCGATGGCGGTATTTTTGGCGAGGATGGTAATGCCGCGTTCTTTTTCAAGGTCGTTGCTGTCCATCACGCGTTCGTCAACCTGCTGGTTGGCGCGGAATGTACCGGATTGGCGCAGCAGTTGGTCAACTAATGTGGTTTTGCCGTGGTCGACGTGGGCGATGATGGCAATGTTGCGAATTTGTTTCATGGTGATATGTATTTCAAATGATTTTTATCAAAAAGTAACTCGCAATTATATCACGGTTCATCTTATCGGACGGAGGGGGAGCAGATTAAATTTGAATCGGTACGGCATTTGTTCCGGTTCAACCGTCATTCACTATGCACACTGCGGCACAGTTTGACGATAAAAGCATTTGAGAATAATTAATAATAAAATTTGATTGGGTTTTGTAATTTATTTGCTTTTATTTATGGTTAAAGAGTGTAAATGTTTTTGAATGTTGAAATGGATTCTTAATACCAATGGCAACAAATATCTATATAAAACAAGGTATTGAATTTTCAGACGACCTTTTAAGGCTTCTGTTTCTTTTGATAATTGTTTGTATTTTAAATAGAAAATTTGTCAAGCGTCAGGCTTTTTCATACAATTCAGCCATCAAGAAACAACACGCAATGTTTTTTACAGACACTTTACAATTTCAAAGAAAGAGAAAGAATTATGCAAGGCAATCAAGCTGTTATCGATTATATGAACGAACTGTTGTCCGGCGAGCTGGCTGCACGCGATCAATACTTCATCCACTCACGCCTGTACTCCGAATGGGGCTACAACAAACTGTTCGAGCGTCTGAATCATGAGATGGAAGAAGAAACAACCCACGCCGAAGACTTTATCCGCCGTATCCTGATGCTGGGCGGTACACCTAAAATGACCCGTGCCGAACTGAACATCGGTACCGATGTGATTTCCTGCCTGAAAGCGGATTTGAACACCGAATACGAAGTACGCGATGCGTTGAAAAAAGGCATCAAACTGTGCGAAGAAGCACAAGACTACGTTACCCGTGATTTGATGATTGCCCAGTTGAAAGACACTGAAGAAGATCACGCCCACTGGCTGGAACAACAACTGCGTCTGATCGAACTCGTCGGCGAAGGCAACTACTATCAAAGCCAACTGTAATTAAGCGTATAAGGAGCTGAAAATGAAAGGCGATCGCTTAGTTATCCGCGAGCTGAACAAAAACTTGGGCTTGCTCTTGGTTACCATCAACCAATATTTTCTGCATGCCCGTATTTTGAAAAACTGGGGCTTTGAAGAATTGGGCGAACACTTCTTCAAACAGTCCATCCGCGAAATGAAATCCGCAGACGATTTAATCGAGCGTATTTTGTTCTTAGAAGGCCTGCCTAACCTGCAAGAATTGGGCAAGCTGCTGATCGGCGAATCAACTGAGGAAATCCTGACCTGCGATTTGACAAAAGAACAGGAAAAACACGATGCCCTCATCGCTGCCATCGCCATCGCGGAGCAACAGCAAGACTACGTCAGCCGTGATTTGTTGGAAAAACAAAAAGACATCAACGAAGAACACATCGACTGGCTCGAAACCCAGCAGGAGCTGATCGGCAAAGTCGGTTTGCCGAACTACCTGCAAACAGCGGCGCAAGAGGACTAAAACACAAACCACTGCCAAATATAGCAGTCCCTGCACCCATAAACGGCATATCTTTTCGGATATGCCGTTTTTCTTTTAATATAGTGGATTAAATTTAAATCAGGACAAGACGACGAAGCCGCAGACAGTACAGATAGTACGGAACCGATTCACTTGGTGCTTCAGCACCTTAGAGAATCGTTCTCTTTGAGCTAAGGCGAGGCAACGCCGTACTGGTTTAAAGTTAATCCACTATACTTTGTCAGTAAAAGAGACGGTTCCCTGCTTTGTTAAGAAGTGAATATGCAGCATATGTGGTTTTAAACTGAAATAAAATTATATGAATAATAATAAGTTATAAATATTTTTGTATTATTTCCCTTGCTGCTCTTGAAATATTTAGAATTTTTGTTTTAAACTGCACACATTACCTATTCCATTATTTATGTATTCTGTCATGCAAACAGCGCACCATTCATCTGCTTTCTTCTATTGGTACCACACAAACGTGCGGTACTTTTTTGCGCTTGTCTGACACAGATTAGAGATAGGGATACGCAAATCAGAGCCGCCTCATTTGAGCGGCTTTTTTGTTACCTATACATGGCCGCATCAATTGAAATATGAAATAAAACACAACTGAATCAGGATTACAGCCATGACACCGTCCATAAACGCCCAAACAAAAAACCTTCCTTTACACCGCTGTCAAATGATTGTTGACGGCAACAGCCATCACACAACAGATTCCCAAGCCTTGCCGGGCAGTGCAGATACGCTGATCAGCGAGGCATTGATTCCGCAAATCCGTATGGTTGCCACTTTGATTGCAGGCGAAAGGCACGATTTTGAAGCAGACAGCCCTGCTGTCTTTACAGAGGAAGCCGACTTTTTTGCCGCACGCATCTTGGTATTGGGGGTACACCGTTTCCATTTAGATATCACGTTGTTGCCCATGCTGAAAACCGCCAACCAACGCGCCCAAGCGTTTGCCAAACGCCACCATCTCCCATTTACCCCTGCCCAAATGCATATGAGCCTGCATGCCCGCCGTCCTGACAACTTGCTGATTGTCGAAACCGAACATGAAATGGAAAATCATGGCAGCTTGATTGCCAACAGCCTTGCTTTCGCAGCCAAACTTCCCCGCCTGCCTTTGTAAACCATATTGACGCACTTGATAAAAATCAAATTTGCACCATATTCCACGGCAAGGCGCAGTATATTGACGCGCAGTTTGCCGATAACGCTCGGCTTAGACAATACCACTTCAAAAAGGATAAAAAAATGAAAAAACTCATTGCCTTAGCCGCACTTTCCTCACTTGCTCTCGCTGCCTGCAAAGACAATACCCAAGCCCAGCTTGAGCAGCAGCAAAAACAAATCGAAGCGCTTCAGCAGCAACTTGCCCAACAACAAGACAATACGATTTACCAACTCACGCCGGAAGGTGTAAAAGATACCATTCCTGCCGAAGCACAAGCCAACGGCAACAATGGTCAGCCTGTGACCGGAACAGACGGACAACAATATATTTACGACCAATCCACTGGCAGCTGGCTGCTGCAAAGCTTGGTCGGTACGGCGGCAGGTGCATTCATCGGTAACGCATTGGCAAACAAATTCACACAAGCGCGTAATCAAAACAGCCCGATTGCCCAGCGCGCACGCGCCCATTATTATCAAACGGCCCGTCCCAACAGCCGTACCAGCCAGCAACTCAATACCCGCAGCCTGCCTGCGCAACAACAGGCGGCGCAACAGCAACGTTACCGCCAAACAACCCAGCAGCCGTCCAATTATCGCCGCCCGATGAGTCGCGGTTTTGGCCGCCGCCGCTAAAGCCATTTGATTGTTTTAAACGGGTTGCTGATCAGAGAAAGACAGCGTAACAGAGTTCGCAGATTTGCCGATTAAAACAGATGAAGGTCGTCTGAAAATTCAGACGACCTTTGTTTATCCCTAGCCATAAAATATAGTGGATTAACTTTAAATCAGGACAAGGCGACGAAGCCGCAGACAGTACAGATAGTACGGCAAGGCGAGGCAACGCCGTACTGCTTTAAAGTTAATCCACTATACAAGATGCCTTCAGTCAATACCCTTTATCAAAAGAAAAGGGGAATGCGGGCGCATCTGCATTTTCAGACGACCTAAGTTTCAAGTAAAATCTACCTCGTCTGAAACACACTCAATCTCTCAGTAAGGAAAACATCATGAGCAACCATCACAAACTCATCATCCTCGGTTCAGGCCCCGCCGGCTACACCGCCGCCGTCTATGCCGCCCGCGCCAACCTCAAGCCTGTCATCATCACCGGCGTCGAACAGGGCGGACAACTGATGACCACCACCGAAGTCGACAACTGGCCCGCCGACGCCGAAGGCGTACAAGGCCCGGAACTGATGGCGCGTTTCCAAGCTCACGCCGAACGCTTCGGCACCGAAATGATTTTCGACCAAATCCACACCGTCGATTTGCAAAACCGCCCCTTCACCCTCAAAGGCGACATGGGCGAATACACCTGCGACGCCCTTATCGTCGCCACCGGTGCATCCGCCAAATATTTGGGGCTGCCCAGCGAAGAAACCTTTGCCGGCAAAGGCGTATCCGCCTGCGCGACTTGTGACGGTTTCTTCTATAAACAACAAGACGTGGCTGTGGTCGGCGGCGGCAATACTGCCGTAGAGGAAGCCCTTTACCTCGCCAACATTGCCAACACCGTTACCCTGATTCACCGCCGCGACAGCTTCCGCGCCGAAAAAATCATGGTGGACAAACTCATGCAGCGCGTTGAAGAAGGCAAAATCATCCTCAAGCTCAACAGCAATCTGGATGAAGTCTTGGGCGACGAAGGCGGCGTTACCGGCACCCGTCTGAAACACAACGACGGCACTACCGAAGACATCGCCGTCAAAGGCGTGTTCATCGCCATCGGCCATAAACCCAACACTGACATTTTCAAAGGACAACTCGATATGGACGAAACCGGCTACCTGAAAACCAAAGGCGGTACGGGCGACAACGTCGGCGCGACCAATATCGAAGGCGTATGGGCGGCAGGCGACGTCAAAGACCACACCTACCGCCAAGCTATCACCAGCGCGGCTTCCGGCTGCCAAGCCGCACTGGACGCAGAACGCTGGCTCGACCGCCAAGGGTTGTAAAATATAGTGGATTAACTAAATCAGGACAAGGCGACGAAGCGGCAGATAGTACAGATAGTACGGAACCGATTCACTTGGTGCTTCAGCACCTTAGAGAATCG
>CAUSOO010000112.1:0-5623 GCA_963533245.1 uncultured Neisseria sp. | reverse complement strand
CCGTGGCAGGCAAAGCAGGTTCGACTGCCGCTGCGAACAAAGTCGCCGGCGTCGTCACCGTCGGCAACGGCACGGACGAGACCCGTCAGGTACAAGGTGTGGCGGCAGGTGTGGTATCGGCGGATTCGACCGATGCGATCAACGGCAGCCAGTTGTATTACACCAACCAGGCGATTGCCAACGTATCGACACAAGCGACGGCGGCGAAAACCGAAGTTACCGCAGGTAAGAACGTCGTCGTTAACCAAACGACCGGCAACAGCGGACAGACCGTGTACAACGTTGCTACTGCCGATAAACTCGACGTAACCAGCGTAACCGCAGGCGGTGTAACCGTTAACGCGCAAGGTGTCAGCATCGCTGCACCGACCGCCCATAATCCGGCGAATACCGTCAGCCTCAGCCCGATCGGTCTGAACAACGGCGGACAGCGCATCACCAACGTCGCTCCGGCGAAAGAAGGTACCGATGCGGTCAACCTGAACCAGCTCGCCGGCGTGGGTAACGCCCTGCAAAACAACATCGAACGCGTTGGCAAAAAAGCCTACGCAGGTGTGGCAGGTGCGATTGCACAAGGCTCGATTCCGCAAGTAACCCGTCCGGGTGCAACCGGTATCGGCGTGGGCAGCGGCTACTACGGTGGTCAATCCGCCATGGCAATCGGCGTGTCTGCGATGAGCGACGGCGGTAACTGGGTCGTTAAAGGCAACTTCTCTGCCAACACAGACGGCCACGTCGGTGTCGGAGCAGGTGCGTTGTACCAGTGGTAGGCTAACGGCTCTTAGCTAAAGCAAAGCAAAGGTCGTCTGAAATCCAAAACAGGGTTTCAGACGACCTTTTTTTATGTGAACAAGGAGAGTGCGAAGGAAGAAATTGCGAAGAGAGAGGATTTATATAGTGGATTAAATTTAAATCAGGACAAGGCGACGAAGCCGCAGACAGTACAGATAGTACGGAACCGATTCACTTGGTGCTTCAGCACCTTAGAGAATCGTTCTCTTTGAGCTAAGGCGAGGCAACGCCGTAATGGTTTAAAGTTAATCCACTATATTTGCTTGACTGTTTTCTCTATTCTTGATTTGCATCGTTGTAAAAAAGGTCGTCTGAAACCGGATACATTGGTTTTCAGACGACCTCGTGGTTTTGGTGGCATATTTAAGCAGATTGTCCTTTTTTATCTCCGTTCCAAGGCGCAACTTTAAATAGCAGCAACATCCCAGGAATCCCCAATATAAAACACAGCCAGAAGAAATTGACATAGCCCATCTTTTCAATCAGAAAACCTGCTGACGCGTTCATAAACGTGCGCGGTACGGCGGATAGGCTGGTAAACAGGGCAAGTTGGGTAGCGGTAAAGGCTGGATTGGTTTCGCGCGCCATGTAGGCTACAAAGGCGGCGGTACCCAATCCGACACCGAATGCCTCCGCGCTGATAACGCCTGCGAGCATTGTTTTTTCGGTCAGGGTAATGATACCGAATTTGCCGAAGCCGGCCAGCCAGGCAAAGCCCAAGATAGTAACGAGCTGTACGACGCCGAAGAGCCACAGGGCTTTGTTGACGCCGAGTTTCAGCATCCAGATACCGCCGAGTATGCCGGCGATGACGGCGGGCCAGAGACCGGCGTTTTTGGCAATCAGACCGATGTCGGTTTTGCTGAAACCCATGTCGAGATAAAACGGAGTAGCCAGTGCAGTGGCCATGCTGTCGCCGAGTTTGTACAGGAAGATGAATAACAGCACCAAGATGGCTTGTTTTGTGCCTTTGCGAGAGAAAAATTCTTGAAACGGTTCAACTACGGTTTGAGTCAGCGTTCGCGGTGCAGTGGGCGGCATGTTTGGTTCTTGGGCAAGAAGCAGCGTCATCAATAGACCGGGCAGCATGAATAGGGAGGTAATGAGGAAGACGCTGTTCCACGGCATAATGTCGGCCAAAATCAGGCTCAACGAGCCGGGAACGAGGGCGGCGACGCGGTAGGCATTGACATGGATGGAGTTGCCTAGACCCAGTTCTTTGTCCGATAGGATTTCTCGGCGGAAGGCGTCCAGTACGATATCCTGACTGGCGGAAAAAAAAGCAACGGCAACGGAGAGGCCGACGATGATGGGCAGGTGTTGGTGCGGATTGAGGAATGCGTAAGCAGCAAGGGTCAGCAGCAGACCGATTTGCGTAACCAGCATCCAACCGCGTCGGCGGCCGAGAAAGGGCGGGCGCACGGCATCCATTACGGGCGACCAGATAAATTTCCAAGTAAACGGCAGACCGATTAAAGACATCAGACCGATGGTTTTCAGGTCGATGTTTTCGGTACGCAGCCAAGCAGGAATTAGGTTAATCAGGAAATAAAGCGGCAGCCCCGATGTGAAGCCCGTAAAAATACAAATCAACATATTGCGCGAAAAAATCCGCTGCATAGTGCTTGGTTGGGAATCAGTCATAATGGATGAGCAGTACAAAAAGAAAGGCACATTGTAACAAATCCTGCGAAGCAGGGCGGGATTGCCTACTGTAATGGTTTAAAAACAAATGAGAGGGCGTGAATTGCCACAGCGTGGGTAAAAGAACTGTTTGATGTTTGGATGGGGTTGTAGGAAAAGGTCGTCTGAAAAACATTTTTCAGACGACCTTTTTGTGTCATGCGGATGAAAACGGCTTTAGCGGTTTTTTAATCCCAAAACGTCCTGCATATCGTACAAACCTGTTTTGCCGTTGACCCAAACTGCGGCGCGGACGGCGCCGGCGGCGAAGGTCATGCGGCTGCTGGCTTTGTGGGTGATTTCGACGCGTTCGCCGTCGGTGGCGAAGAGGGCGGTGTGGTCGCCGACGATGTCGCCTGCGCGGACGGTGGCGAAGCCGATGGTAGAGGGATCGCGTGGGCCGGTGTGGCCTTCGCGGCCGTAAACGGCGCATTGTTTGAGGTCGCGGCCGAGTGCGTCGGCGATGACTTCGCCCATGCGCAGGGCGGTGCCGCTGGGGGCGTCGACTTTGTGGCGGTGGTGGCCTTCGATGATTTCGATGTCGTAGCCTTCGTTGAGGACGCGGGCGACGGTGTCGAGGATGTGGAAGGTGAGGTTGACGCCGACGCTGAAGTTGGCGGCGAAGACGACGCCTGTTTTTTCGCCTGCGGCTCGGATGGCGGCTTTGCCTGCGTCGTCGAAACCGGTGGTGCCGATGATGATGTTGACGCCTTTTTCAACGCATTTTTGCAGGTGTTTGAGGGTCGGCTCGGGGCGGGTGAAGTCGATGAGTACGTCGCTTTGGGCGAGGACGGCGTCAACGTCGTCTGAAATGGCGATGCCGGTTTTGATGCCGGAGGCGAAACCTGCGTCCAAGCCTAAGACTTCAGAGCCTGAATGTTCGAGTGCGCCGGAGAGGACGGTGTCGGGATGGTTGTTGACGGCTTCAACCAGTACGCGCCCCATGCGGCCGTTAACGCCGGCGATGGCGATTTTTAATGCGCTCATGCGGTTTCCTTAATGATTATTGTGCAGTTTGGGCTGCTTTTTGTTCGGCTTGGAGGGTTTCGATGGATTTTTGGATGGCATCGCCTTCTGCGCGGACAAGGACGTCGTTTTCAAAATAAACGGTGAGGTTGCTGCGGTCTTTGATGATGCCGTTGCGGCTGGTATTGAAGGTGTAGTCCCAGCGGTCGGCATGGAATGCGTCGCGCAGCAGCGGGGTGCCGAGCAGGAGTTGGACTTGGTCGCGGCTCATGCCTGCTTGGAGGGAGACGACGGCGCGGGGATCAAGTTCGTTGCCTTGGATGACTTTGAGTTTGTAAGAGGGGAACAGGGAAACGCGTTCGGCGCTGCATGCGGAAAGTCCGATGAGGGCGGCGAGGGCAAGACAGAGGGGTTTGTTCACGGATATGCCTTTCTGTTCGAATTCGGGTGGAAGGGTATCATTGCTTGAATTTTTTGAAAAAGCAAACGATAATCATCTCTTTGATTATAATTTCAGCCGGCTATCGTTTGTATGCAAACAAAACTTGTGGTTTTATTGCAAACCGCTATGGCGTAATAGTGGGCAAGCGGGCTGAAATTGCGTATTATAACGTCTATTACTTCACAGGGATATTGAATATTATGGAAAAATTCAGCAATATTGCGCAATTGAAAGACAGCGGTTTGAAGGTTACCGGTCCGCGTTTGAAAATCTTGGATTTGTTCGAGTCGCATGCTGAAGAGCATTTGAGTGCCGAAGATGTGTACCGTATTTTGCTGGAAGAGGGTGTGGAAATCGGCGTAGCGACGATTTACCGCGTGTTGACCCAGTTCGAGCAGGCAGGCATTTTGCAGCGCCACCATTTTGAAACCGGCAAGGCGGTTTACGAATTGGACAAAGGCGACCACCACGACCATATCGTCTGCGTGAAATGCGGCGAGGTAACGGAATTCCACAATCCTGAAATCGAAGCCTTGCAAGACAAAATCGCGGAAGAAAACGGCTACCGCATCGTTGACCACGCGCTTTATATGTACGGCGTGTGCGGCGAATGCCAGGCAAAGAGCAAACGCTGATTCCCGTTTTAAAAGATGTTTGATGTTCAGACGACCTCGGATGAGAATTTGGGGTCGTCTGAAATTTTTTGCGGAACATGAACATCATGCCGCTGCAAATCAGAATAATATAGTGGATTAAATTTGAATCAGGACAAGGCGACGAAGCGGCAGACAGTACAGATAGTACGGAACCGATTCACTTGGTGCTTCAGCACCTTAGAGAATCGTTCTTTTTGAGCTAAGGCGAGGCAACGCCGTACCGGTTTAAAGTGAATCCACTATACCTTAGGATTTTTTAATGAGTATCCCCTTGCTTTACCCTAATGATTACACTTTCCCCGACCCGTTTTACGCGCTGGAAGAATGCGACGGCTTGGTCGGTATCAGCCGCGATTTGGATACGGGACGGCTGCTGTCGGCGTATCGGCAGGGGATTTTTCCTTGGTTCAGCGAAAACGGTTGGTTTTTTTGGTACACCATAGATCCGCGCGCCGTCATCGTTCCTGAAAATCTGCATATCGGGCGTTCGCTGGCAAAAACCTTGCGCAACAAACCCTATCGGGTAACGGTCAATCAATGCTTCGAAACCGTCATTGCGCATTGCGCCGCCTTTCCGCGCCCCGGTCAGGACGGCACATGGATTGTTCCCGAATTCCAAGCCGCTTATACCGAGCTGCACCGCTTGGGGCACGCGCATTCGTTTGAATGTTTCTATCCCGATGAAACAGGTCGTCTGAAACTGGCGGGCGGCTTTTACGGCGTACAAATCGGACGGGTGTTTTACGGAGAATCCATGTTCGCCCTTGAGCCGGATGCCTCCAAAATCGCCTTCGCGCGAGCCGTCCCGTTTCTTGCCGGACTGGGCATCGAGTTGATTGACTGTCAGCAAGATACCCTGCATATGCATCGTTTCGGTTCGGAACCGATACCGTTCGCCGAATTTCAGACGACCTTGCAACGCTTGAACGCTTTGCCTTTGAAGGAAGCGTTGGGTGCGCGGGTAGTAGGTGGAACGTTGGAATAGCGGCAAGATATATAGTGGATTAACTTTAAACCGGTACAGCGTTACCTCACCTTAGCTCAAAGAGAACGATTCTCTAAGGTGCTGAAGCACCAAGTGAAT
>CAUSOO010000111.1:0-5755 GCA_963533245.1 uncultured Neisseria sp. | reverse complement strand
GAATCGTTCTCTTTGAGCTAAGGCGAGGCAACGCCGTACTGGTTTAAAGTTAATACACTATATTTAATCCGCTGCCAATCCGCCATAGCTGTTCGAACAGGTCAGATATAACAAAAGGTCGTCTGAAAACTTTTCAGACGACCTTTTCCACATCCGTATCTCAAACGTGATGAATGACCAGCTTCTTGCCCTGATAGTCCAACACGTCCACATCCATATCAAACAAATCTTTAATATTTTCAGCGGTAAAGATGTCGTTCGGTGCGCCGGTCATGGCGACTTGTCCGTTTTTCATGGCGACGACGTGGTCGGCGTAGGCGGCGGCTTGGTTGATGTCGTGCAGGACGACGACGGTGGTGCGTTTGTGTTCGCGGGTCAGCCGTTGGAGCAGCTGCATGAGGGCGCGGGCGTGGTACATATCGAGGTTGTTGAGCGGTTCGTCCAAAAGGACGTAATCGGTGCTTTGGCAGAAGACCATGGCAATCATGGCGCGTTGGCGTTGTCCGCCGGAGAGTTCGGTCAGGTAGCGGTTGGCGAAGCTGTCCAGTTTGAACTCGGAAAGTGCGTTTTCGACGATGGCGAGGTCTTCGGGGGTCGGCCTGCCTTGGTGGTAGGGGTAACGCCCGAACATGAGCAGGTCGCGTACGGTGATGCGGCTCATGACGCTGTTTTCTTGGGTCAGGATGGAGAGCGTTTTTGCCAGCTCGGCGGTGGGCGTGGTCGAAATATCTTTGCCGGCGTAGCTGATGCTGCCCTGTTCCAGCGGGCGGAGGCGCGCCATGAAGGAGAGGAGCGTGGATTTGCCGGCGCCGTTGGGACCGATGAGCGCGGTGATGCCGCCTTCGGGGATGTCTAGGCTGACGTTGTTGAGGATGGGGTTGCCGCCGATGTGGAAGCTGACGTTGCGGATGGTAATCATGATGGGTGTGATGTGTGGATTTGTTTTCAGACGACCTCCGAACATGAGAGGTCGTCTGAAAAGGATGGGCTTCAGATTTCGCGAACGATGACGAATTGGGGATTGTCTGCCAAATCAATCAAGAAGGCTTTGACACGCGCCTGCCAGAGTTCGCCGAAACGTTTGAGTTCTTCTGCGGTGGCGGTGCCGCTGACGGCTTTGGGCATGATGTCGCGCATTTCGGGGGCGAAGGGCTGCATGGCGGCGTTGAGGCTGACGGCGACGGTTTTGCCGTTGTCTTTGCGGCGCAGGGTCAGCGTGCCTTCGATGTCGGCATCGAAACTCAACAGGTTGCGGCGGGCGAAGCGTCCTTGCGGACCGACGCCCCCGAAGCCGGTTTCGGGAGCGGCGCCGGTTAAGAGTTGGACGACGGATGCGGTAACGCCGACCGTGCCTTCGTCGCGCGCGCCCTGCATGGCGGCTTCGATTCCGCCGCGCTGCGGCAGGTCGCTGCCGTAAAGTGCTTTCAAGCCTTTAAGCGTCATGAGGTACGCGCCTGCGACGGTGGGGCAGGAGTGTCCGCACAGGCGGACGGCATCAGCGTAGCGATACTGCATGATGCCCTCCTCTGCCGCGCCGAGAAATTCGGCGAGCGCGTCTTGGACGGTCAGCGTCGGGGCTTGCTCGAAAAATTCGGGAAAGTGTTCTTGAGTCATACGGTATCCTTTTGCTTTAAAGAGGTCGTCTGAATCTGTTTTCAGACGACCTTTGTGCTTATTTCAACAGGGTGCGTTTATCGTTGATAAACATTTCGGCAATTTTACTTGAACCGAACGGGTTGAGGTGGTTGGTATCGAAATACACCGGTAGCCCGTCTATGAGTTTGTCCGCGGGGATGTACTGCATAAAGTCCACCCACTGCACGCCGCGGTGCTGCTTCACGATTTTTTCGACTTCGTCTTCCGACTTGGCAGAATCGCGGATTTCTGCCTTTTTATCCTCTGAAACATAATTGATGTCGATACCGAGCTTTTGTCTCAGATAATAACGCCGCAACGGCAACTGCCCGTCCATAGGCGTATCGGCCAAAACGTACACTTTTTTGCCCGCCTTCACCAAATCCTCCAGCATTGTGTTGAACCGTTCCAAAAATTCCGGTTTGGCGGTATGGAGGAACCAGCGTTGCGAAATGATGATGACAGGATAGTCTTTGGTTTTTTGTTCGATAAACCTGTTATATGGATTACAGCGGTCGGCGCGGCGGTCGCTGTCGGGCAGGACAAATCCGAACGCGGTGGCGCAGCTGTTGGACGTGATAACGTCTGCCGACCAGCCTTCTTTTTTGCCGACGATGTCGAGGAACGGGCTCAAATGGGCGGCATGCGAATCGCCGATGACCAAAACTTCAGGTTTTTGGTTTGCCGCGCCGACGGCGCAGTCGGTTTTGGTCAGCGTGTCCGCGCAAATTTTGCTTTCATCGGCCTTGTACAAACTGCTTTCAAACGCGGCGGGTTTGGCGGTCATCAGGTAGGTTGCCGCAGGAATCAGCAGCGCGAAATAAGCCGCCATGCTCCATTTGAATTTCGCCGTCGTAAAATTCTTCGCCTTCCGCGCCGGCGTTTCCACAAAATAATAAGACAACACCGACAACAGCAGCATGATGATGACTGCCAGCGCCGATGCGGCAAGCGGAAGCTGCGCGTCCATATAAATGTAGCGCATGAGCGCCAACACCACCCAGTGCCACAAATACAGCGAATACGAAATCAACCCGATAAACACCACCGGCTTGAGGCTCAACAGTTTGGACGTATTGAAACCTTCCTGCATCTGCAATGATTTGCCCGAATAAATCAAACCGCCGACCGCCAGACAGCAAAGCAGCCGTTCGATATTTCCCGCGCCGGGCAGGACGCCGTAGGGCAGCACCAGCGTGGCGGCGATGACCGCCATCATCAGCCATCCGAATAGCGGCGTACTGGCTTTATCGTTTTGTTCGGCAGGCGGAATGAAGGCAAAAAGCGAACCGACAAGCAGCTCATAAGCACGCACATGCGGCAGGAAATACGCCTCCATACCCAAAGTCGGCAACAGCGCGGAAAACAGGCTGATGACAATCAGCAAAAGGATAAACGTCCGCACATTGCGCCGTTTGCTGAGACGGAAAAACAAAATCAGCAACGCGGGGAAAATAAAGTAAAACTGTTCTTCCAACGACAGCGACCAAATGTGCTGCAACGGCTTTTCCGTCGCATCCGCATCAAAATAGCCGCCGCGGCGGGCAAAGAACAGGTTGGCGGCAAACAGCAAGGCATAGACGGCGGATTTGACGTATTGGCGCAAATCGAAAGACAAAAAGAAAATGGCGGCAACGACCGTCGTGCAAAGCAATACACAGGCAAAGACAGGCAAAATGCGTTTGGCGCGGCGTTTGTAAAACTCGAGAAACGAAAAGCTGCCGTCGCGAATCTCGCGGCTGATAATGGTCGTGATCAAATATCCCGACAACACGAAAAACATATCCACGCCCAAAAAACCACCCGGCAGCCATTGGGGATCGATATGAAATACGATGACGGATAAAACGGCCAATGCCCGTATCCCGTCCAAATCAGGACGGTATTTCAACACTTTACTCATAGCACGCACCTTGATAGTGATGCTTAATATGAGTAAGAACCCGATATTTAGTTTCATTCACGCCGTCAAATTCAAGGGCGCGCAAAACGAAATATCCCGTTTGGAAATAGTGGTTTACGCCATTCGAATTCAGGCTGGGAAAGTTTTCAGACGACCTATCGCTTGCGTTTCAGCACCAAATATAAAAACACCAGCCCGCCCGCAAATTCAACCACTACACTCAACACCGCCTTCATGCCGAGCAGGTGTTCGAACACGGTTTGCCCGCCGACCAGCAGGATGCCGCCGACGCACACCGTCATCGGCAGCCGCACGCTATGGCGCACGCTCGGGGCAAAATGGTTGGCAAGCGCGGCAGCCAGCAGGCCGAAGAAGCTGACCGGCCCGACCACCGCCGTCGCCGTCGCCACGAGCGCGGCAATCCAAAGCAACAGCCACAAAGTATTGCGCGTGTAGTTTATGCCCAAATTAATCGTTTGGTCGCGTCCCAAAAGATGGACGTCCAGACGGTGCCGCTCGCGCCAAATCACCACCGCGCTCGCCAGCAGAATCAGTGCGCCCACGCCCAAAAGCTCGCTGTGGACGGTATTGAAGTTCGCAAACATATTCGCCTGCGCCGCCGTAAATTCCTCCGGATCAATCATGCGCGTCAGCAGCGAAGAGAGGCTGCGGAACAAAATCCCGAAAATCACGCCGATCAAAATCATGCGCGACAAATCGCGTCCGCCCTGCCGGATGAGCGTGTAAAACAAAAGCAGCGAGCCGCCCATCATCATCACCAGCTCAAAGCCGAACTTGCCCGTCAGCGGCAGCGACGTATAGCCCACCCCGCCCAAGGCAAACAGCAAAAGCGTTTGCAAAAACACATACAGCGAATCGAAGCCCAAAATCGAAGGCGTAAGGATCGGGTTGTTCGTCAACGTTTGGAAAAGCTGGGTCGAAACCCCGACCGCATACGCCACCAGCAGCAAAGCCGCCAGTTTGGTCAGCCGCAGTTGCAACACAAAATCCCAATCGCCTTGGATGTTCAAAGTCAGGAACAAGGTGCAACACGCCAGCAGCAAGACAAACGCCGCCCACAGCGGACGGGAAGAACCCTGCATAAACGCAACCTTGTTCGGGCGAAGCGCGCTACGCTTGTTTTCAGACGACATGGGCAGGCTTCCTCAACAAAATCCACAAGAACAACACCGTACCCAACACACCGAACACGGTTGAGACCGGAATCTCAAACGGGAACACAATCACGCGTCCCAAAATATCGCACAAAAGCACCAGCGACGCGCCGAGCAAAGCCACCGCAGGCAGGCTTTGGCGCAGCTTGTCGCCCATCAGGCGGCTGATGATGTTCGGCACGACCAGCCCGATAAACGGAATATTGCCGACCGTGACCAACACCAGCGACGTAATCAGCGCGACAATCACCAAACCTACCCACAACACCACCGTCCGGTTCAGACCCAGATTCACGCTCACCGTCTCGCCCAAGCCCAAAATCGTCAGTTGGTCGGCAATTAAATACGCCGCCAACGCCAAGCCGCCCGTCAGCCACAGCAATTCGTAACGCCCTAACAGCACGCCCGAAAAATCGCCCTGCTGCCACACGCTCAACAACTGCATCATCTCAAACTCATACGCGATAAACGTCGTTACCGCCTCGATAACGCCGCCAAAAATAATCCCCACCAGCGGCACCATCAACTGCGCCGTCGGCGGCAAACGGCGTATCAGCATCATAAACACCAGCATGCCCGCCAACGCCGCCACGGCAGCAAATGCCATATTTACCCTTATGTCGGCGTTCGAAAACATCAACCTCATCGCCAACATGCCCAACGCCGCGCTCTGACTCGCCCCCACCATAGACGGCTCGACAAAACGGTTGCGCATCAAAATCTGCATAATCATCCCCGCCACCGCCATCGACGCTCCCGCCAGCACAATCGCAAACGTGCGCGGCAGGCGGCTGACCAGCATCAATTCCGTGCTGTCAGACAATGTCCAGTGAAACACATCCGCCCAGCGGAAATTGCCGACGCCCACCGACAGGCTGACGACAAACAGCACCACCAGCACAAAGCAGTTGATTAAATTTAAAGATAAAGGTTTGACGGACATAAGGGAAAAATCATTCAGATGGAAAAACAAACGCCATAAAGACGATATAGTGGATTAACTTTAAACCGGTACGGCGTTGCCTCGCCTTAGCTCAAAGAG
>CAUSOO010000110.1:0-5891 GCA_963533245.1 uncultured Neisseria sp. | reverse complement strand
CTGTACTGTCTGCGGCTTCGTCGCCTTGTCCTGATTTAAATTTAATCTACTATAAGCGGTCAGAGGCTTGCCTTTGGGAAAGATTAAACGGTTTTTAGAAGATTCATGATGCCAAAGGGGGGGGTAATTTTGTTATATGGTATTTGCCAGCATGGTTAACGCATAAGGTTCCAAGCCATTTTGACGGCAATCAGCAGCAGCATGATGCCGAAGGAGATTTTGAGCTGGCGTGCGGGGAGTTTGTGCGCGGCTTTGACGCCGATTGGGGCGAAAATCATGGTGGCGATGCTGAGGATGGCGACGGCGGGCAGATAGAGAAAGCCGCCGGAGCCGTGGGGCAGGTCGGGAACGTTCCAGCCAGTAACGAGATAGCCGATTGTGCCGGCGAGCGCAATTGGCCAAGCAAGGCCGGAGGATGTGCCGATGGCGCGGTGTGCGGGGAAGTTGCAATACATCAGGAAGGGGACGGACAGCGAGCCGCCGCCGATGCCGACCCAACTCGAAGCTGCGCCGAACAATGTGCCGACCGCGCTTAAGCCGGGTAGGGCGGGCAGGTGGCGCGAGGCTTTGGGTTTGGAGTCTGTCAGGGTTTTGAG
Source organism: uncultured Neisseria sp. (assembly GCA_963533245.1). GTDB lineage: Bacteria > Pseudomonadota > Gammaproteobacteria > Burkholderiales > Neisseriaceae > Neisseria. Next base: position 5,295 of record CAUSOO010000110.1, on the reverse strand, counting down.
GGCGATAAGGGTTAGGAATGCGATAAAGAAGATTTGCAGGGCGCGGGTAGGCATGTATTTGGCGGTTACCGCGCCGATCAGTACGCCGAATATCATGGAGGGGGTCATACGGCGGACAGTCTGCCAGTCAATGGCGCTTTTTTTGTGCTGCGCGTACATGCTGGAGAAAGTGGTGAACACCATTACGGCGAAGGATGTACCGATGGCGAGATGTTGGGCGTAGGGGTGGCTGCTGATGCCTTGCAGTTGCAGTGTCCACAAGACGACGGGGACAACCAGCGTACCGCCGCCTACGCCGAACAATCCTGCAATAAAGCCCGCCGCGCTTCCGACGGCGAGCAGGGCGAGGATAATATCCCAAGTCCACATTTTTCAGACGACCTTTTTGTTCCTGCGGCGTTTTTTCAGCCAACGCCGTGCCGCCATAATGTAGCCGGAGAGACTGTACCCCAAGAAGAAGAGGAATAAGACGAGGGCGGGCTTCCATGTGATTAAGAGGAGGATCAATACGGCGAGTACCATGCCCATAAACGGGACTTGGCGGCGGATGTTGATTTCTTTAAAGCTCCAAAACGGGATTTGGACGATCATGGAAATGCCGGCGAAAAGCGTGATGCCCAATGCCCACCAATGTACGCCGGGGAAGCGTTCGATGCTGTGGTTGACCCAAATCAGGCCGACAATCAACGCGGCGGCGGTCGGACTGGGAACGCCGATGAACCAGCGTTTATCGACTTTGCCGATAAGCGTATTGAAGAGGGCGAGGCGCAGGGCGGCGCAGGCGCAGTAGATGAAGGCGACGGAATAACCGATTTTGCCAAACTGCCAAAGCTGCCATTTATAGGCAATCAAGGCGGGAGCAACGCCGAAACTGACCATGTCGGCAAGGCTGTCGAGCTGTTCGCCGAACGCGCTTTGGCTGTTGGTCAGCCGTGCCACGCGACCGTCCATGCCGTCGAGCAGCATGGAGAGGAATACTGCAATCGCTGCCGTCTCATAACGCCCGTGCATGGATTGGGTGATGGCGAAAAAGGCGCAGAACAACGCGGCGATGGTAAAGGAGTTGGGCAGCAGGTAGATACTGTTGCGGCGCAATGAATTGCGTTGCAGGTTTTGAGGGTTTTGCGTATTGTCCATAAGCGTTCGATGATGCTGTACGAAGCAGATTTAAGGATTATACCGTATCGTGACCGCCTGACAATTTAATAACGATGGTATTTTTTTATGGCGGCGCGGTTCTGTAACTTGGGTGATGAAAAAGGTCGTCTGAAAACCTTTCGAGGTTTCAGACGACCTTTTGTTTAAGCTGTCATCAGCTCAGTTTGCCGTGGCATTGTTTGTATTTCAGGCCGCTGCCGCAAGGGCAGGGGTCGTTGCGGTGGACGACTTGGCCTTGGGCGGCAAGTGCTTCGGGGCTGAAATCCGTTCCGTCGGGATCGAACGCTTCGGTAACCAAATTGGTTTGGGATTGTCCGAGCAGCTCTTCCATGTCGGGCGCTTCGGAGTGGATGGTTTGGATGCCGACGGGTGCGGGTTCGGCAATTTCTTCTACGTCGGTGTTGCGCTCGATTTGGACGGAGGTCAAGAGGGCGGCGGTTTGATGCTTGATGCCGCGCCACAGGTTTTCAAACATGGCGAAGGCTTCGCGTTTGTATTCCTGTTTCGGATTTTTCTGGGCATAGCTGCGCAGGTGGATGCCTTGACGCAGGTAGTCCATGGCGGCAAGGTGTTCGCGCCATTGCAGGTCGATGACTTGCAGCATGACGTTGCGTTCGAAATCCGCCATCGGTTTTTTACCGACCAGCTCGACTTTGGCTGCGTATTCTTCTTCCACGCGTTTAATCAGACGCTCTTTGATGTCCTGATTGTCCAAAGTGGTGTCTGCTTTTAGCCATGCTTGGATGTCTTCGTGCAGGCGGAATTCGGCGGCAAGCTGGCTTTCGAGTGCGGGGATGTCCCATTGCTCTTCCATGCTGTCGGGCGGTATGTACAAATCGACCAAATCGCTGATGACTTCTTCGCGGATACTTTTAGTCAGGTCGCTGACGTCTTTGCTGTTGAGGATTTCGTTGCGTTGGTGGTAGATGACTTTACGTTGGTCGTTGGCAACGTCGTCGTATTCCAATACTTGTTTGCGCATGTCGAAGTTGCGGCCTTCGACTTTGCGTTGCGCGCCTTCGATTTGGCGGGTCAGCATACCATGTTCGATGGCGATACCGCGTTCGGGAGCGAGGCGGTTGAGGATGGCGGCGGCACGATCGAGCGCGAAGAGGCGTAGCAGCGGGTCTTCAAATGAGAGGTAGAAGCGGCTGGAGCCGGGGTCTCCCTGACGGCCTGCGCGTCCGCGCAATTGGTTGTCGATACGGCGGCTTTCATGGCGTTCGGTACCGATGATGTGCAGGCCGCCTGCTGCGACCACTTGGTCGTGTTCTGCCTGCCAGCCGTTTTCAAGGGCGGCGATTTGTGCAGCTTTTTCTTCGTCGCTCAGGTTTTCGTTGGACTGGATGGCTTCGATTTGGTGCTTGAGGTTGCCGCCGAGGACGATGTCAGTACCGCGGCCCGCCATGTTGGTGGCGACGGTAATGGCACCGACTTTACCGGCTTGGGCGACAATCAGGGCTTCGCGTTCGTGTTCTTTGGCGTTGAGGACGTTGTGCGGCAGTCCGGCTTTTTGCAGAAGACGGGAGACCAGCTCGGAGTTTTCGATGCTGGTGGTACCGACGAGGACTGGTTGTCCGCGTTTGTGGCATTCTTCAATGTCTTTGACGACGGCTTCGAATTTTTCTTCGGCAGAACGGAAAATCTGGTCGTTGAAGTCTTTACGCTGTACGGGGCGGTTGGTCGGGATGATGACGGTTTCGAGGTTGTAGATGCTTTGGAACTCGAAAGCTTCGGTATCGGCGGTACCGGTCATGCCGGAGAGTTTGGTGTACAGACGGAAGTAGTTTTGGAAGGTGATGGAGGCGAGGGTTTGGTTTTCGCGTTTGATTTCCACGCCTTCTTTGGCTTCGACGGCTTGGTGAAGGCCTTCGGACCAGCGGCGGCCGGACATCAGACGGCCTGTAAATTCGTCCACGATGACAATTTCGCCGTCTTGGATGACGTAGTGTTGGTCTTTATGGAATAACGTATGCGCGCGCAATGCTGCCATGAGGTGGTGCATCAGGGCGATGTTGGCGGCGGAGTAGAGGGAGTCGTTTTCTTGCAGCAAACCCATTTGAATCAGGATTTGTTCGGCGTGTTCGTGACCCGCTTCGCTCAAGATGACTTGGTGTGCTTTTTCATCGACCCAGTAATCGCCTTCGCCTTCTTCGGTTTCTTGGCGGATGAGGTGCGCGGGAAGGCTGTTCATGATTTGGTACAGCTGGATGTTGTCATCCGCCTGCCCGGAGATAATCAGCGGGGTGCGCGCTTCGTCGATCAGAATGGAGTCCACTTCGTCCACTACGGCAAAATTCAATTCGCGCTGAACTTTGTCGTATTGGTCGGTCACCATGTTGTCGCGCAGGTAGTCGAAGCCGAATTCGTTGTTGGTACCGTAGGTAATGTCGGAGCCGTAGGCGTTTTGACGGTCAAACGGCTGCATATCGGCGACGATGACGCCGACGTTTAAGCCGAGGAAATTGTAGAGCGGTTCCATAATGCCTGCGTCGCGGGCGGCAAGGTAGTCGTTGACGGTAACGACGTGCACGCCTTTGCCGGACAGGGCGTTGAGATAGACGGCAAGGGTGGCGACCAAGGTTTTACCTTCGCCGGTACGCATTTCGGCGATTTTGCCGTCGTGCAGCACCATGCCGCCGATAAGCTGGACGTCGAAGTGGCGCATACCGAGTACGCGGCGGGACGCTTCGCGGCAGACGGCGAAGGCTTCGACCAAGATGTCGTCCAAAGTCTGACCGTTGGCGAGGCGTTGTTTGAATTCGGCTGTTTTAGCCTGTAAATCCGCATCGCTCAAGGCTTTCATTTGTTCTTCGAGTGCGTTGATTTTGGCAACGGATTTACGGTATTGTTTGAGCAGCCGGTCATTGCGGCTGCCGAAGATTTTCTTAGCAATGTTTGTCAGCATGAAATAGTTCCTGCGCCTGATATAAAATAATGGCGAAACGGGGATTTTAACACAAGCCTCGCGGCAAGGCAGTCATGCCGTTTGAAATAAAGGCAGTTTTACCGGATTTCAATCTTGATAATACAACCGTACACTTTGAAAAGGTCGTCTGAAACATATGAATTTGGAACAATTGGGCAAGCGGGATGCGCGGTTGGCCGGTTTGTTGCAGCAGTCGCAACAATGGCGCAGGCTGGATGCGGCAGTCAAACGCATCCTGCCGGCAAACCTGCACCCGCACTTTCAAACCGCCTGCATCGAAGAGGGCAGGCTGGTGTTGCTGGCGGCAAACGGTATGGCGGCTTCGCGCCTGAAAATGATATTGCCTGCGCTTGTGCCGCAGCTTCAGGAATTGAACGCGGGGATTCGGGATGTGGCGGTCAAAGTCGTACCGAAGCCGCCGGCACAACCCAAAGTCAACAGCCTGCATTTGAGCGGGGCGGCATTGGAGAGTTTTGATGCGGCGGCGGTAAAATTGGAAGACAAGCATCCTGAATTGGCTGCCGCGCTGGCGGAGTTGGTGCGCAAACACAGCCGTTGAGTTTGAAATGGTTGTGTTGTTTGTTAATTAAAGTTAAAGAATATTTCGTCTGACCGATAAAATCTAATACTAAAGAAATACGACATTAATAGTAGCTATTCTCATTTGTGTAAACTGAGGTAAAATAGCCGTTGAATTTTGGATTTGTTCGATTTGTTGTAGCAGAATATAGCTTCATTTTCATCCTTCTTTCGCTTGCGGATATGAAATCTGAAATTAGGTTCATTAATATATATTCGCAAGTTTTATTTTGTAGAACTTAACATATTCTCACCTATCATTAGGAGATACACATGAAAGCTTATTTGGCTCTGATTTCCGCTGCCGTTATCGGCTTGTCCGCTTGTTCACAAGAAGCTTCAAAACCTGCTGAAGCCTCTGCTCCGACTGCATCTGCTGCTTCCGAAGCCGCACCTGCACCTGCAGAAAGCGCACCTCCTGCCGATGCTCCTGCTTCCGGCGCGGCTTCAGCCAACTCTGCCGCAGCACCTGCCGCCGGCAACTGCGCGACTACTGTCGAAGCCAACGACGCTATGCAGTTCAACACTAAAGAAATCCAAGTCAGCAAAGCTTGTAAAGAATTCACCGTTACTCTGAAACACACCGGTACCCAACCTAAAGAAAGCATGGGTCACAACATCGTCATCGG
>CAUSOO010000109.1:0-6136 GCA_963533245.1 uncultured Neisseria sp. | reverse complement strand
TCGCCACCGCAACCCAGCAAAGCCAACTGCACACCGCCAATGAAAACATCCACCTCGTCAGCGGCAACCATACCGACATCACCGCTGGTCAAAGCCTGACCGCCCATGCGGCAGAGAGCCTCAACCTGTTTGCCCAAAGCAGCGGCATCAAGGTGCAGGCCAATCAGGGCAAAGTGGAAGTGCAGGCACAGAATGACGAGTTGCAGTTGAATGCGCTGAAGGATGCGGTATTAACCAGCAGCGCAGGGAAAATCACCATTGCGGCGAAGGAGGAGATTCTGATTACCTGCAAAGGGGCGTATATCAAGCTGGCGAACGGGGAGGTGGAGATTGGGAGTCCGAAGCTGGTTAGGGTGAAGGCGCCGATGGAGGTGACGGGACCAAATAGTGCAGGAGTAAATATGAAAGGTATGCCTGCGGTTGAAAAATATGATGAGCAGTTTCAATTTTTATTTCCTGATGGCAAACCTATGCATTCTATTGCGTATATTATCCAGAATAAAGATGAGGTAATTACCGGCATTACGACTACTAAAGGTCTTAGTCATAGAATACATGCGGAAAAACAACAGGAATTAAAAACTGAATTACAATGGGCTGATTTTGATTCTGCCCCACCATTTGGAGATGCATAAAAATGGCGACTAATTTAACATTTAGTACCTCACAAACCAATCAAACCCCAAAAAGTTGTCATTCCGAAAAATGTACCTGTAATACTTTTTGGTCTATCTTACAACAGACGAGTTATATTAAACTTTCCAATAAAACTGGAAATAATCAATACCGTCTTGAAGTATGGTATGAGCAACGTGCACGAAGAATTGCGGCAATTTATGCACGGATTTATCTAGAAATGGAGAAAGAGTTAGGAGGCAACCCCAATTTAACAGGGCGTTTTTATTGGATGGGGTTAGGTGCATTTGCCTCAAAAACGGTAGCAGCCACATTTAACTCTTGGGTTACAACAACAGGTCTTTGGGCTGCCAAAGTTCGGTATGTACCGAAATGGGCTGAAAAATATCGTGATGCAGCGAAATCCGCTCATATTTTCGCCAAAGGGAATTTATGGCTATTTATGGATGTTGCGCCATGGCATTGGGCTTGGGCACTGAGTCCAGGTTCGTTTGAACAATGTAAAGCCAGCCGTAATGCAAGTAATTATGTTGCTCCAGTAAAAAAAGCCCTCAATGCTTTACCATGGGCTTCTACAGCCCTGCCTGGTGTAAAGGGCTTTAAATTGACCGCTGAAATACTGAAGGCTTTCCAATATTTATCAGACATAGAAAAACTAAAACCCAATAGTAAAAAAGCTTTAGGTTTTCAAATCACACACCTTAAACTGATTGCAGTACAAGAACAGAAGAATATCCTCCAAAGCATATGCTGGGATCATCCATGGATGCGTTTAGGTGCAGAAATGCAACGGTGGGCAAAGAATCCCAAGACTTTTATCCGCTTCCACAGCAGCTATGATGAAGAACGGTATGCCGTTTATCTTCAAAATGTGGAAGCATGGGGTTCTGCGGGCGAATCTTTCAACCGGCACGGTATGCCGCCGCCGCAGGCGGAAAAGGTCGAATACAGGTTGAAGGAAGACCCATTCTCCTATGCACCATACAATATGAAAGCAGAGGAATATGATAGTCGGATGAAATGGATTTTGGCTGTGGCGGATAAGTATCATAATTTAATGAGTGATCCGAAAAGTAGGGAATATATTGAAGGACACCTGCAAACCATAGCAGGCTGGATAGGCAGCACCAAAAAAGGAGAACCCCATGAATCTTGGAACGATCCACAAGGCAATCAGTGAGCGGGTTGTAGCAGCTTTGCTCGCTACCCTCGTGCTCGCTCTGATCTCATTAACAGTTCATGCTTTAGACAACAAGGAGAAAATCATGCCGCAGGAAGTAACTTTACAATTGGGCAAAAAAGGGCCGGAAAGCTTCAAACAGGCAGGTGCGGTTGCGGATCACCATACCGCAGGAGAACTGGTCGGCTTTTTAGATTTGAATTGGCCGTCAAAACAATTGGGAGCCGTCACCATCCGCCACAGCGGCCATGACCTGACTATCCCGCATACCTTTACCGCCATGGGATCGGTACGTTCCGAACCTGAGGGAGAGGGAGTAAATGATATTGTTTTAAACAGCGGCATCAGTGCCAGCGAACTTATCCGCCATCGTGAAGCCTATGATTTATGGGTTAAGCTGATGAAGCGGATCCAGGACAGTGGTTGGCAACGCTATATTTATTTATCCAGTCCTCGGCTGACAGGTAAAGATGCCATCAGATATTTCCAAGGTGAAGAAAATTTTGGCTTGGGCGATATTACCGATCCCGGTGTAGTTCCCGATTTCAATACATGGTATAGCGTGATAAGACAAAGAGCCATTTTCGCATACTTTTATTTAGATGGTGTTGAAATGAGTCTTTCATTTGACTCAACCGTCAACGACCAAGAAGATTTAGATCAAATTAATAAAACATTGAGTTTTAAAGAATGGGGGCAGTATATGATGCGGATTGAGTTTAAAACCGCGCGCTACAGCACCCGAAATGACATATATAACACATTTATCCCTGACGGTTATGGCATCGATAAACTTCAAGAAGAAATGGATAAAATCAGCTCCCGCCTGCCGGAATACTGGCAACGCTACCGAAATATTGAACTGGCAAAACGCAAAAAAGAGGAGGCCATGTTGGTTAGCAAGGGGTATAAAATTGATGAGGGCTATCAGGATCCCGATTTACTACCTTATTTACAGAAAGAACCCAAATTTTAAAGTAGGAATAATACTTAAGGTTGCACGTTATCGGATTGATGTTGAGGGCGTGTGAAAACAAAGGTCGTCTAAAAATTTCAGACGACCTTTGTTTTTAAATTCTGTAATTGATTGTACTGTTGAATATATCAGCGAGGCAAGCAAAGAGGAGGCTGATGCCAGCCCTCATGTAACCGTATTAGGTTGCAATGGAGAAATCATTACCAGCAAAGAAGAAGCCCGCAACAGCTGCGCTGCCGGACACAAATCTTCATTTTAATTAAGAAAGGATAATCTATGGATGATACCAAAAAGCAACTCGCCGCCATCCGCTACACCGCCGACCGTACCAAACGCTACAACGAACATGGCTTTACCCTGTTGCAACTGGGCATACGCGGCGTAGTCTATTTCAATACCCGCGATGATGTCGCCGATGCCTTAACCGGTTTGATGGATTTCTATTACGAATGGTCGAAAGACAAGCTGACAATAGCTAGGCACGAAAGAGGCCATAGGGATATTAAAAAAGTCAAACTGACCGAAAAATCATATCTGAAAGAACGGGATACAATCTACCGGTGGTTGGACAATCGGAAGGAAAATCCGCCAGAGGTGATGTGGGGAATGCAAAGCGAGCATGCAGATACCAGCGCATCCTATTATTTCGACATTACCTCTATTGCCGCAGGTTTGGCAAATGAGCCGCATATGCCGTTAGGCACTCTGCTTTTTAATCTGCCACTGGAAATTTTGTCTTCCCCCAAAGATTTGGCAAAATTAGATGAATTTGTCGACAAGATTGCAGAGAAGCTGGATGTTTTCCACGGTTATATCGGACTGGCAGCAATTCCACCGCATAACTATTACGATGGTGCGCCATACGAATACGGGGTTTGCCGCGAGAATTTCGGTCTAATTCCGGTTACTACCGATTATTTGTCAACGTTTTATAGATACAACATACGCAGTATCAGTTGGTATACATTGGTTGGCAGGGAACTTTACGGACAGCTACCGGCAGGCAGGATAGAGCCTGTTTTGGCAAATCATCCCGATATTACTCTGCGCGACTTTGCCGGTATCAAGGTTTTTAAAATCGGCAGCTTGCCCGAAACAGGGGATATCCGCGAAGATTTACCCTTGGACTACATTGCGCTAAACCGAGCTTTAGAACCGATACGCGAAAAATATCCGCGCGAAAATATGGGCGGCATTACCCGCGAACAGATGTATTATTGGTCGAGAAGATGGGACGGCTGGGAAGTGGAAGAAAAGGACGGCAAGCGGATCTACACCCAAGCGCCGCAGGAAATCATCGGCGTCGAGGAAGAGCCAGTTCCAATTTCAGGTATGTGGAAAATCACCAGCTTTGACGGTGAGACCCGCCATTTCAATAAAGGCGAAATTTTCCCTGAAGGAGAAGGAGTACGGACACAAAAAGCACTTCTCGGACCCCAAATGGGCCTGACCATTTGGGAGCTTGTCAAAGGAGACCATAACGAGCCTTTGCGTAGAAAGGCAATGTGGTAAGGTAACAAGCCATAAATAATCTATTAACAAGTATAGATTGAGCCGAAAACCCAACATTTATCAAGGTCGTCTGAAAAGTTCAAATCCCTTTTCAGACGACCTTTGCTTCGTATCCGTTACAATATCTGTTTTAAACCCTGTCTATCCGTTCTATGAAAACTCTGTTTCGCTCGTTTCCTGCTACTGTTTTGCTTGCGCTGTTGCCTTTGGGTTTCTTGGTGGTGATGGTGGTTGCGCCATTGGTGGCGATGGCGGCTTATGACGGGTCGGCTTGGTCGTTGGTGTTGGCTGACGATTATATGCAGCATCGCTTGGTTTGGACGGTGGTTCAGGCGGCGGTCACTTGTGTGCTGGTTTTGCTGCTTGGTATTCCGGTGGGGTGGTCGTTGGCAAGGTTGTCGTTTCGCGGGCGTGAGGTGATTTTGCGGCTTTTGATGCTGCCGTTTGTGATGCCGACTTTGGTGGTCGGGGTGGGTGTGTTGGCTTTGTTCGGGGCAAACGGTGTGTTGTGGGCGGGCTGGCAGGATACGCCGTATTTGTTGCTTTACGGCAATGTGTTTTTCAACTTGCCTGTGTTGGTACGCGCGGCGTATCAGGGATTTTTGCAGGTGCCGCAGGCGAGACTGCAGTCGGCGCAGACGCTGGGTGCGGGGGCTTGGCAGCGGTTTTGTTTTGTGGAATGGCCGGTGTTGCGCCCTTGGTTGGCGGGCGGGGCTTGTTTGGTATTTTTGTATTGTTTTTCGGGTTTCGGACTGGCTTTGTTGCTGGGTGGCAGCCGTTATACGACGGTTGAGGTGGAGATTTATCAGTTGGTGATGTATGAGCTGGATATGGCTCAGGCGTCGGTTTTGGTGTGGATGGTGTTGGGGGTGACGGCATTGGCGGGGCTGCTGTATGCGTATTTGAGCCGGCAAACGGCTTCTGATAAGGCGGTTCGTGCTTTGCTGCCGCATCGTCCGCAATCTTTGGGCGAACGTGTTTTGCTGGGTTTTTCTTTAATGGTGTTGCTGCTGTGTTGCCTGCTGCCTTTGGTGGCGGTGGTTTTTTTGGCGGCATCGGCAGGCGGGTCTTGGGGCGTATTGCTGGAACGGGAAACTTTGGCTGCGGGATGGAATACGCTGCGGTTTTCGGGGATGGCGGTTTTGACGGCGGTTGTGCTGGGGGTGATGTATGCGGCGGTTGCGCGACGGGTGGCGTGGGTGCGCAGTTTGGTGTTCTTGCCGTTTATGGTTTCGCCTGTCTGCATTGCCGCCGGTATATTGCTGCTTTATCCGCAATGGACGGCATCGCTGCCTTTGTTGGTTGTCACTTATGCGCTGCTGGCGTATCCGTTTGTGGCAAAAGATGTGCTGGCGGCTTGGGACGATTTGCCTGAAGATTATGTGTCGGCTGCGCGCGGTATGGGGGCAAATGCTTTTCAGACGACCTTGTATGTGACAGCCCCTTTATTGAAACCTGCTTTGCGACGCGGTCTGACTTTGGCGGCGGCAACCTGTATCGGCGAATTTGCCGCCACGCTGTTTTTGTCGCGCCCCGAATGGCAGACGCTGACCACTTTGATTTATTCGTATCTGGGCAGGGCAGGGGAGGACAATTATGCACGGGCAATGGTGTTGACGACGGTTTTGATGCTGCTGTCGCTGATGGTGTTTTTGCTGCTGGACGAACGTGAAAAGACTTGATGTCCGCTTTTGAAATGTAGCATGATGTTTATAGAGGTCGTCTGAAAACATTTCAGACGACCTCAAATCCATTTAGATTGTCAGCAATTCCATTCAAAAATATAGTGGATTAACTTTAAACCAGTACGGCGTTGCCTCGCCTTAGCTCAA
>CAUSOO010000108.1:0-6206 GCA_963533245.1 uncultured Neisseria sp. | reverse complement strand
TGAGCTAAGGCGAGGCAACGCCGTACTGGTTTAAAGTTAATCCACTATAAAAAATCTCCCTGTTTGGAACGCTGGGGATAGATACTTGATTTATCAAATTGATAATTATGACGAACTTTTTACCCCCGCCCCTGCCTTAAGAAGTAAAGCAGTCCAATTATGCGAACTGTTCGCCATAACCGATAAAGGGCTTCAAAGTGAATGAATAATTTCCAAATACTTTTGCTTCTAGGCATCTTGATGATGCTTCTCACCATCCTTCTCTACAAAAAAGGCTGGGTAAAACCCGTCAAACCCGCCGAATCCGACAGCCGTCCTCCGATTTTCTGGATTTCGATAACGGTCGTCATCATGCTCGGCATCATTTCTTTAATCAGGTGGATGGAATGGTAATCGACATGAAGGGAAGGTCGTCTGAAACCTCGATATTCGGATTTTCAGACGACCTTTTTGTTTAGCTTATTGGTGTTCCAATATTCCCATACATACGGACAAACAGCGTTTCCGGGAAAGCGTTTGACGTTGATTCGCTTTGTTTTGCGGTAAATTCTGATGCTGCCTTTTGACTTGTTTAAATAATGGTTTACTGATGAAATAATAAAAATTATTTGCATTTGTGCGACTCCGTTTATAAACTCTTACTTTTAAGACAGGCAGATGGCGGTACTTTGTCAGACTTGGGATAAAGAGACGGCGGAATCAGATATCCGATAGATCTTTTTGGCGTATCAGACAGTATTTCAAACCCGATATTTTCAAACAAAATTTCTACTGCCCTGTCTAACTGGGGTCGTCTGAATTTTTTAGAGAGGTTTGTCATGTCCGTCATGCTGATACCGATAGCCCTTTTCTTCTCTTTCTTCTTTAGGGTGTTGGACGGTGACACAATCATTTGTTTTAGCCGTAACAAGTTTTTCAGCCGCAAGCTTTTGTATTGCGGAACCGCGGGGCGTGTTTGTTTATCGCGTTGTCCGAGGGAAAGCCTGTGGTTCGGCCATGAAGGTTTCGATAGGCTTCATGAATATTTGCTGTATGTAAATTCGAATGCGGTGAAGGCAAAATGGGCTGGTTTTGGCCCTCATATGGATATTAAGTTTTAAGGTTTGTTTTATATATGTTGATTGCTTTTTTGATTATGTTGCGCGAGGGTATCGAGGCGGCTTTGATCGTCGGTATCGTCGCCGGTTTTTTGAAACAGTCGGGACATTCGCGGCTGATGCCTAAGGTGTGGCTGGGTGTGGCTTTGGCTGCGCTGATGTGTTTGGGCATCGGATACGGCATCCATTCGGCAACGGGCGAGATTCCGCAGAAGGAGCAGGAATTTGTGGTCGGCGTTATCGGTTTGGTGGCGGTGGCGATGCTGACTTATATGATTTTATGGATGAAAAAAGCCGCCCGTTCGATGAAGCAGCAGCTTCAGGATTCGGTTCAGACGGCCTTAAACCGCGGCAACGGCCAAGGCTGGGCTTTGGTCGGCATGGCTTTTCTGGCTGTGGCGCGCGAGGGGCTGGAGAGTGTGTTTTTCCTCTTGGCGGTGTTTCAGCAGAGTCCGACTTGGTCTATGCCCGTCGGCGCGGTATTGGGGCTGCTGGCCGCAGTGGTCATCGGCGCGCTGATTTATCAGGGCGGTATGCGTCTGAATCTGGCGAAGTTTTTCCGCTGGACGGGCGCGTTTTTGATTGTGGTGGCCGCCGGTTTGGTGGCCGGTTCGCTGCGCGCGCTGCATGAGGCGGGCGTGTGGAACCACCTGCAAGAAGTGGTGTTTGATTCTTCCAAATACCTGCATGAAGACAGCCCGCTGGGCGTGCTGCTCGGCGGCTTCTTCGGCTATACCGACCACCCGACGCAGGGCGAGGTGCTGGCGTGGCTGCTGTATTTGGTTCCGGTCATGATTTGGTTTCTGCACGGCAGCAAGCCTGCTGCCGTGCAGAAGTCGTCTGAAAGCCATTAGTGGCGCTTAAAAATTCCGTATCCCATTCTTATCAACATGCCAAAGAGGTTTGAAATGAAAAAACTCAATATAACTGCTTTATCCGTGATGCTGGCTTTGGGTCTGACCGCGTGTCAGCCGCCCGAAGCGGAAAAATCCGCGCCTGCCGCATCAGGTGCATCAAGCGCAAATGCCGGCGGCACCGTCAACGTCGGCGTGAACGACACCGCCTGCGAACCGATGGAACTGACCGTACCGAGCGGACAAGTCGTGTTCAACATCAAAAACAACAGCGGCCGAAAGCTCGAATGGGAAATCCTCAAAGGCGTGATGGTGGTCGACGAGCGCGAAAACATCGCCCCCGGACTTTCCGACAAAATGACCGTTACCCTGCTGCCGGGCGAATACGAAATGACCTGCGGCCTCTTGACCAACCCGCGCGGCAAATTGGTAGTAACCGACAGCGGCTTTAAAGACACCGGCAACGAAGCCGATTTGGAAAAACTTGCCAAACCGCTTGCCGACTATAAAGTTTACGTCCAAGGCGAAGCCAAAGAGCTGGTTGCCAAAACCAAAGCCTTCACCGACGCCGTCAAAGCGGGCGACATCGAAAAAGCCAAATCCCTGTTTGCCGCCGCCCGCACCCACTACGAACGCATCGAGCCGATTGCCGAACTCTTCAACGAACTCGACCCCGCCATCGACGCGCGTGAAGACGACTTCAAAGACAAAACCGAAGACGCGGCCTTCACCGGCTTCCACCGCATCGAACACGCCCTGTGGGTCAAAAAAGACGTATCCGGCGTGAAAGACATTGCCGACAAACTCATGAAAGACGTTGAAGCCCTGCAAAAAGAAATCGACGCCCTCTCCTTCCCGCCGAACAAAGTCGTCGGCGGCGCGGCAGTGTTGATTGAAGAAGTTGCCGGCAGCAAAATCAGCGGCGAAGAAGACCGTTACAGCCACACCGACTTGAGCGACTTCCAAGCCAACATCGAAGGCGCGCAAAAAATCGTCGAACTCTTCCGTCCGATGATTGCCGAGAAAAACAAAGCCCTGCTCGAAAAAGTCGATGCCAACTTCAAACAAGTAACCGACATCCTCGCCAAATACAAAACTAAAGACGGTTTTGAAACCTACGACAAACTCAGCGACGCAGACCGCAAAACCCTTCAGGCACCGATTAACGCCCTTGCCGAAGACCTGAGCCAACTGCGCGGCACACTGGGTCTCAAATAAACTTTTTACCCGCCCGTTTCAGACGACCTTTTGCCAATCAAGAGGTCGTCTGAAAACTTAGCGCTGACAGCAGTTATCGCAGACGTAGCGTGGGCTTTGCCCACGAACCCCCCAAAGCCGTGTAGCCCTGTAGGTCGGATACTTGTATCCGACAAAGCACAAACCGCGACACACCTTGCCGTCATGCCTACATTCAGCAATCGTAGGTTGGGTCGAGACCCAACAAAACCTCTTCATTCCAACGTTTTGTCAGGTTTACCAACCCAACCTAACCTACCGTCAATCCGTAGCGTGGGCTTTGCCCACAAAAAAAAACTAAAACCGCGGCACACCTTGCTGCCATACCCAATACATTTCGAAACCATGTAACCTTTACTAAACGACAATTCAAAGTTTTCAGACGACCTTAAACGTCGTCTGAACATCCAAGACAGCTAACTGTAAACAAAACAACCGCGTACATACGCCGCCCGAATCCCCGCAAAGGACTCCGCCATGAGCCAAGACAACAACCCACAACCCACCCAACCGACCAAACGCACCCTGTTCAAAACCGTCCTTGCCGCAGGCGCAGCCGGCGCGGCAGGCTGGTTCGCCGGCAAACAACAAGGCGAAACCGCCGCCGAGACCCGTAACAACGAACACTCCCCGCAAGCCTACCCCTGCTACGGCACCCACCAGGCCGGCATCACCACCCCGCACCAACTCTTCGGCATCATGTGCGCCTTCGACGTAACCGCCAAAGACCCCAAACAACTCGAAAACCTCTTCCGCACCCTCACCGCCCGCATCGAATTCCTCACACAAGGCGGCGAATACCAAGACGGTGACGAAAAACTCCCCCCCGCAGGCAGCGGCCTGCTCGGCAAAACATTCCGACCCGACGGCCTCACCATCACCGTCGGCGTCGGCAGCAGCCTCTTTGACGACCGCTTCGGGCTCAAAGACAAAAAACCCCGCCACCTCCAAGAAATGCGTGACTTCCCCAACGACCGCCTCCAAAAATCATGGTGCGACGGCGACCTCAGCCTCCAAATCTGCGCCTTCACCCCCGAAACCTGCCAAGCCGCCCTGCGCGACATCATCAAAAACACCGCCCAAACCGCCGTCATCCGCTGGAGCATAGACGGCTGGCTGCCCAAAGCCGAACCCGGCGCCATCGCCGCCCGCAACCTCTTAGGCTTCCGCGACGGTTCCGGCAACCCCGACGTATCCGATCCCAAAATTGCCGACCAAGTCCTCTGGACAGGCATCGCCGCCAACAGCCAAGACGAACCCGCCTGGGCGAAAAACGGCAGCTACCAAGCCGTCCGCCTCATCCGCCACTTCGTCGAATTCTGGGACAGAACCCCCTTGCAGGAACAAACCGAAATCTTCGGCCGCCGCAAATACAGCGGCGCCCCCATGGACGGCAAAAAAGAGAGCGACACCGCCGACTTCGCCAAAGACCCCGAGGGCAAAACCACCCCCAAAGACAGCCACATGAGGCTCGCCAACCCGCGCGACCCTGAGTTCATGAAAAAACACCTGCTCTACCGCCGCGCCTTCAACTACTCCCGCGGCCTCGCCGCCAACGGCCAGCTCGACGTCGGCCTGATTTTCATCTGCTACCAAGCCAACCTCGCCGACGGCTTCATCTTCGTTCAAAACCTACTCAACGGCGAACCATTGGAAGAGTACATCAGCCCCTTCGGCGGCGGCTATTTCTTCATCCTCCCCGGTGTTGAAAAAGGCAGCTTCCTCGCCCAAAGCCTGCTCAGCGCGTGAACACAGATTTAGGATAAACCAACCCGTAGCGTGGGCTTCGCCCACGACCTTTCACCGAACATCCGAATCCAATTATCCCTGTTCATTCTGACGGCGCAGAGGTCTTATCCGTAAAGCTCTCTCTGCAAAAAGGTCGTCTGAAAACTAAGTATTCCGGTTTTCAGACGACCTTTCCGTCAAATAGGCACAGACTTGGGACAAACCGAACCCGTAGCGTAGGCTTCGCCCACGACCTTCTCCCCAAACATCCGAATCCAATCATCTCTGTTTATTCGTGGATAGAACCCACGCTACGTGCGGCTTGGTTTTTAATCAGTATTATGAACCATCATTCCCGCGCAGGCGGGTTTGCTGCATATTCTGAGGTGTTGCCACAACGTGCCGCCGTTGCTTTTGTCTTGGCGGAGGTAGCGGTAAACGGTGCTGTGATGGAGTGTGATCCCGTGGTGTTTGCGCAGGTAGGCGCATACCTGTTCGGGACTGAGTTTGCGGCGGATAAGGGTGTCGATGTGTTGAACCAGCTGCGAATCGAGCTTATAGGGTTTTCGCTTACGCTGTTTGGTCAGCCGGCTTTGCTTCTGTGCTTTTTCGGCGCTGTATTGCTGTCCTTGGATGCAGTGCCGCTTGATTTCTCGGCTGATGGTACTTTTGTGGCGGTTAAGCTGTTTGGCGATTTCGGCGATGGTGCAGTGGCGGGACAGGTATTGGATATGGTATCGTTCGTCTTGGGTCAGTTGTGTGTAGCTCATGGCAATCTTTCTTGCAGGAAAGGCCGTATGCTACCGCATACTGGCCTTTTTCTGTTATGGAAAGTTGCACTTCAAATGCGAATCCGCCGAATACTGAAACATGAACGCACAAAAACACCCGCCTCACTCTATACCACCAAGACATTTGGCAGGCCTACACACAAGGGAAAGCGTTACCTCCCCGGTACGCCGCTACCAAGTCAGCCGTATCACCATCTACAGCGCACTTAAAGAAGGCCGAAAGGGGTAAGTAACAATATTGTAGGAATCGCCGAAACGTTACATTTTCTTTCCCTGCCCTTTGCCACGGTAACAAGATCGGTTCAACAAACAAAAACGCCCACTCCCTTCCGGGATTGGACGTTTTTTAGTTTGGCCATCGTATTCACCTTCAATTCCATGAATACGCAAATAAGGCTATTTTTTAGGTGATGAGACGGCGTTTTTAGCTTTTGGGTTGGCAGGTGCCGGGGCGACGGTTGCCTCCGCCTTCAGTTTGGAGAAGATGCCCTCACCGATAC
>CAUSOO010000107.1:0-6228 GCA_963533245.1 uncultured Neisseria sp. | reverse complement strand
TTTGAGCTAAGGCGAGGCAACGCCGTACTGGTTTAAAGTTAATCCACTATAAAAGCCGAAATCGGAACCTTGCGGCTGAAAGAGGTTCAGACGACCTTGAATCATACTGATGATGTCAGTATTTCGGCATTGAGCAGCCTTCGTTCGCAACGATAGAACATTGAGAGCTGCCAGACGCTCGACATTGTCGTAGTGCATCAGCCTCCGCAAGACCGGGTTCTTTTGCGCTGGGAAAGGCAGTCCATTTTTTACCAGACTTGCCTTGAGCAACGGCAATGCAACCATTCCGAACCCAAACAGCCACTTTACATGGTGCATTACGACCACCTTGTTCACAGTTTTTGATGGCTGCTTTTTCTGCTGCCGCACGGGAATCCATATCAATCGCACCGCCTGAAACTCCAGTTTTGTTGTTGGTAGCCCATGCACCATATTTTGAAGGGACATCGATATTAACAATTTCCGTAGGCTGTTTTCGTTGGTGCTGACGAGATGACGCACAGTTGGGATTGTAGCCATACTGACATAATGCCGAATTATTTTGTAATGCGCCTCTGGTTGCATCATAGGTTGGGTCAGCAGCATAAACATTAAGGCTAGTCAGTCCCAACAATATAAAAAGCAATTTTTTCATTACCAGTCCAATCTTTTATAGTGGTTTAAAGTTAATCCACTATATTTTTTGAAAATATTTTAATGCGGAAATAGCAAGTTAAAACCTGTTTTCTGTTTTCAGACGACCCATTTGGCTTGCAGGGGCAGTATTTTCTTTCTTCTGTCCACCGTGTTTCAAATGCTTTTGATAAGCGGCGACATAGCCTGCTTTGGGTAGTCCTGCTAAGACGCCGATATGGGCTGCGGCGGATTTTGCCAAAGGTTCGAGTGTGTAGCCGCCTTCCAGTACGGAAACGATTCTGCCGGGGCAGCTTGATGCGGCTTGGATGATTTTGTGGGTCAACCAGGCGAAATCGGCTTCGTGCAGGTTCAGACGACCTGTTTCGTCTTGTTTGTGTCCGTCGAAACCTGCGGACAGTAAGACCAGTTCGGGTTTGAATGCGGTCAGTTTGTGCAGCCATTGCTCGCGTACGGTAGTGCGGAAGACGCGGCTGCCGGTGTTGGACGCGAAAGGCAGGTGCAACATATTGGCGCCGTTGGCGGAATGGTTGGTTTCGGGAAATGGGAAGAGGTCGGTTTCAAAAAGGTTCATAAACAGGACGCGCGGGTCGTCTTTGAAGATTTCCGCTGTGCCGTCGCCGTAATGGATGTCAAAGTCGATGATAGCGATGCGTTGGAGTCGATATTCGGCGATGGCGTGCATGACGCCTGTTGCGACATTGTTTAATAGGCAGAAACCGCCGGCTTTATCGCTGTGTGCATGGTGTCCGGGTGGGCGGATGGCGCAAAAGGCGTGCCATGCTTTCTTATTCATCACCATATCTACCGCCTGAACGACAGCCCCTGCGGCGTAACGGGCGGCTTTGAGCGAACCATGGCTCATGACGGTATCGTCGTCGATGCGGTAGATTTTGTCCGGTTGGGGCTGGCAGGCTTCGAGCGAGCGCAGATATTTGCGCGGGTGAACCAAGGCGAGGCGGGTATCGCTGATTTCTTCGGCTTCGGCAGTTTGAAGATGCCGCCAAATATCCTGACGTTTGAGCTCCGCCTCGATAACGGCAGTGCGTTCGGACGAGTCGGGATGACCTGTGCCGGGTTGGTGTTGCGCAAAAACGGGATGAGAAATCCAGACCGTACGCGCATTTTTACCCAAGAGGCGGCGTAGGCGCGTACGCAGTCGTCGAATGAGTTTTTTCATGAGGAAAAGGGCGCGGGGCTTGTCGTTGGTAGGAAGGAATCAGGTTTTAAATGTCGTTGAAACTTCATTTTCAGACGACCTGACATGATAAATATGGTTAATAAATAGGGAAAGGCTTGGAAATTTTTCAGACGACCTTTAGAATAGCTTAATTTTGCGGCTGTACCAATGCTTTTTTCTGTCGCAAGCAGTGTTTTACTTAATTTTAATCTCTTAGAAAACGGATAAATTATGGAACAATCAGTTGTGGCCCAATTTGCCCCTTTAGTGCTGATTATGGTGGTGTTCTACTTCCTGATCATGCGTCCTCAACAAAAGAAATTCAAAGCACACCAAGCCATGCTTGCCGCTTTGAAAGTCGGCGATAAGGTTGTTTTGGCAGCAGGTTTCAAAGGCCGTGTTACCAAAGTTGGCGAACAGTTTTTCACTGTGGACATCGGTCAAGGTGCAAAAATCGAAGTCGAAGTGGAACGTAACGCGATTGCCGCCAAAGCCGAGTAATCCGTATTTTTGCTAAGAGCCGCCTCGGAAAGCTGAGCGCGGCTGTTTGTCTTCATAATAAATCGAAGGTTTACCATGAACCGTTATCCTTTATGGAAATACCTGCTGATTGCGTGCACGATTTTGGTTGCCGTAGTGTATTCGCTGCCCAACCTTTTCGGTGAAACGCCCGCAGTGCAGGTATCAACCAACCGACAAGCCATCATCATTAACGAGCAGACCCAGTCCAAAGTCGATGCCGCGCTGAAACAGGCAGGTATTCAGACCGACGGGATATTTATTGCGAACAACTCGCTGAAAGTGCGTTTCAAAGATACTGAAACCCAGCTTAAAGCCCGCGACGTTATCGAAAACACTTTGGGCGATGGCTATATCACCGCGCTTAACCTGTTGGCGGACAGCCCCGAATGGATGGCCAAAATCGGTGCCAACCCGATGTTTTTGGGCTTGGACTTGCGCGGCGGCGTGCATTTCACCATGCAAGTGGATATGAAAGCCGCGATGCAGAAAACGTTTGAACGTTATTCGGGCGACATCCGCCGCGAGATGCGCCGCGAAAAAATCCGTACCGGAACCATCCGTCAGATTGGAAACGGTTTGGTTGTCCCGATGCAGGACGCTGCCGACGTACAGAAAGCCATGCCTAAGCTGCGTCAGCTTTTCCCTGAGGCAAATTTGAATGCCGACGGCAATAACATCACGCTGACATTGTCCGAAGAAGCGATTAACAAAGTACGTTCCGATGCGGTGAAACAAAACATCACTACTTTGCATAATCGCGTCAATGAGTTGGGCGTGGCTGAGCCTGTCATCCAGCAATCCGGCCTCGACCGCATCGTCGTACAGTTGCCGGGTGTACAAGATACTGCCAAAGCAAAAGATATCATTGGCCGTACCGCGACTTTGGAAGTACGCATGGTGGAAGACGACCCTGTCAAAGTGCGCGAAGCTTTGGAAGGTAATGTTCCGAGCGGTTTCGAGCTATTGTCCAGTGGTGGCGATCATCCTGAAACCTTGCTGATTAACAAACAGGTTGAATTGACCGGCGACAACATCAACGATGCGCAGCCGGGTTTTGACCAAATGGAAAAAGCAGTTGTCAATCTGAGTTTGGACAGTGCAGGCTCCAATATTTTTGGTGAATTGACTGCTGCTAATATCAGAAAACGTATGGCAATGGTGTTAATCGATCAAGGTAAATCTGAGATCATTACTGCGCCTGTTATCAACTCTGCCATTACTGGTGGACGTGTACAAATTTCCGGCAGTATGACGACTGCGGAAGCCAATGACATTTCTCTGTTGATGCGTGCCGGTTCTCTCGCCGCACCGATGCAAATCGTGGAAGAGCGCACCATCGGTCCGTCTTTGGGTAAAGAAAACATTGAAAAAGGTTTCCATTCGACCTTATGGGGCTTTACCGCCGTTGCTTTGTTCATGGTGGTTTACTACCGCCTGATGGGTTTCTTCTCGACCATCGCCCTGAGTACCAACATCTTGTTCTTGGTCGGTATTTTGTCTGCCATGCAGGCAACGCTGACGCTGCCCGGTATTGCCGCATTGGCGTTGACGCTGGGTATGGCGATTGACTCCAACGTATTGATTAACGAACGTATCCGCGAAGAGTTGCGCGAAGGCGTGCCGCCGCAACAGGCAATCAACCTCGGTTTCCAACACGCATGGGCAACCATTGTCGACTCCAACCTGACCTCGCTGATTGCCGGTATCGCCCTCTTGGTATTCGGTTCCGGCCCGGTTCGCGGTTTTGCCGTCGTACATTGTCTGGGTATCCTGACTTCGATGTACTCATCCGTCGTCGTTTTCCGTGCCTTGGTTAACTTATGGTACGGACGCCGCCGCAAATTGCAGAACATTTCCATCGGCGCAGTATGGAAACCCAAAGCCGAAACAGCGGCTGGCAAGGAGTAAGACATGGAACTCTTTAAAATCAAACGCGACATCCCGTTTATGAGCTACGGCAAACTGACGACCTTTATTTCGTTGGTAACCTTCATTGCCGCCGTATTCTTCCTCGTTACCAAAGGTTTGAACTTCTCCGTCGAATTTACCGGTGGTACCGTGATGGAAGTGCAATATCAGCAGGGCGTGGACGTCAACAAAACCCGTGAAAAACTCGATACCCTGAAAATGGGCGATGTCCAAGTTCAGGCGTTAGGTACGAATAAACACATCATGATCCGCCTGCCCAACAAAGAAGGCGTAACTTCCGCACAGCTTTCCAATCAGGTTATGGAATTGCTGAAAAAAGAGCAGCCTGACGTTACCCTGCGCCAAGTCGAATTTATCGGCCCGCAGGTCGGCGAAGAGCTGGTGACCAACGGTCTGATGGCATTAGGCTTCGTCGTGGCCGGTATCATCGTTTACCTGTCGATGCGCTTTGAATGGCGTTTCGCCGTATCCGCCATCATCGCGAATATGCACGACATCGTGATTATTTTGGGCTGCTTCGCCTTCTTCCAATGGGAATTTTCACTGACCGTGTTGGCGGGTATCCTTGCCGTATTGGGTTATTCCGTAAACGAATCCGTCGTCGTCTTCGACCGTATCCGTGAGAACTTCCGCAAACCGAGCATGCGCGGACATACCGTTCCGCAAGTCATCGACAATGCGATTACCGCCACCATGAGCCGTACCATCATCACCCACGGCTCGACCGAGGCAATGGTCGTTTCCATGCTGGTGTTCGGCGGCGCAGCGTTGCACGGTTTCTCAATGGCATTGACCATCGGCATTGTGTTCGGTATTTACTCTTCGGTATTGGTCGCCAGCCCGCTCTTGCTGATGTTCGGTCTGAGCCGCGAAAATATCGCGAAGGAAGTGAAGAAAAAAGAAGAAGTCGTGGTCTGATGGCTATGATTGCGATTTGAAGGGGTCGTCTGAAAACTTGGCAACAGGTTTTCAGACGACCTTTTTGTTGCGCCATCAAACATGGCATTCAAACCGGCTTTGTGCTATATAGAGGGTTCGTTTTGAACGGATAGGCTTGCTCCTGCCAAACTGAAGAGAATCGCTTATCAAGACTTTAAGCGTTAGTCAATCAGTTTGCACCATCTGTCCAGTATTTTCCGAATATAGCCTGTATCGTTTTGATGGTTCCACAAGGAATCCCGTCTAAGATGGATTCCGTTGTTTCAAATGAATTGAAAGATAAAATATGGATGCTTTACAACTTTTGACCACACGTCGTTCATCTAAAAAACTTACCGCTCCCGCGCCGAATGCGGAACAGCTCGAATATATGCTGCAAGCGGCTACGCAGGTTCCCGACCATGGCAATATGCGTCCGTTTCGTTTTACCGTCATTCAAAGCGAGGCAGGCTTGCAACGTTTCCGCGAATTGTTGCGCCAAACGGTTACTGAGTTGAATTTTGGCGATGATGCGATGAAAAAAGCCGAGAAAGTCGGCAATATGGCACCTATGGTAATCGGCGTGACTTTTGCGCCCAACCGCGAAGTGGCGAAACCCAAGCCCGAGTGGGAACAAATGCTGAGTGCGGGCTGCGCTGCTTACGGGCTGCAGCTTGCCGCGTCCGCGCAAGGTTTTGACAATGTGTGGATTACCGGAATGTGGGTCAACAGCCCGCTCTTGCGCGAAGCGTTTGGTTGTGAAGACAAAGATAAAATCATCGGGCTGATGATGGTCGGTTCGCCGACTGAGGCGGGCAGTGGCGCAAAAAATACCGATTTGGAGCAGTTCGTGACGGTTTGGTAAACAGCCTGAAGAATCGGCTTAACACGAGTCTGTATTCTGAAAAGTGAATCGGCGATATAAAAAGGTCGTCTGAAAACTGAACTGCACCCCAAAAGTTGGACATCCCCTCCAACTCACAAGGTGCAGTTTTTTATGAGCAAATATACATTACACTTCAAATACCAAGCCGTACTCCACTACC
>CAUSOO010000106.1:0-6392 GCA_963533245.1 uncultured Neisseria sp. | reverse complement strand
CTGTCTGCGGCTTCGTCGCCTTGTCCTGATTTAAATTTAATCCACTATATTTATCCGTATGCCTCATGCCAAAGGTCGTCTGAAACCTCAAACCGGTTTTCAGACGACCTTTTTTTGTTCAATCAGAATTCGATGTTTTCGTAGGCATCGTCGAATACGAACGGGCCGCGTTCGCCGCCGCTTTCGGATTCGAGGTGGATGCGGGTCATCATCATAGACTGGTCGACTTCTTTCATCATGTCGTAGATGGATATGAGGGCGATGTTGACGCCGGTGACGGCTTCGGTTGTGATGCTTTTGCCGACTTCCGAGGAAACGGTTACGGTGGCTTTGACGTAGGCGAGTTCGACATCGACATCGAAATCGACGCGGACGTGTTGCAGCGGGAGGGGCTGGTAAAGAGGGACAAGCAGTCCGACCTGCTTGATGCCTTGGACGGCGGCGATACGGGCGACGTTGAGGATGCCTGCGTTTTGGGTGGAGTTTTCCGCCAAAACTTTGATGGCGGAGGTACTCATATTGATGGAGCCGCTTGCCACGGCGGTGCGGACGGTGGGTTGGCGTTTGTCGTTTTCGCGTACGGAATTGAAGTTGAACATACTGTGCCTGCGTGAAAATAGGATTTTATGTCGTAGTATAGTGGATTAAATTTAAATCAGGACAAGGCGACGAAGCCGCAGACAGTACAGATAGTACGGAACCGATTCACTTGGTGCTTCAGCACCTTAGAGAATCGTTCTCTTTGAGCTAAGGCGAGGCAACGCCGTACTGGTTTAAAGTTAATCCACTATATTTTACGGGATTTCTACACTTCGGACTATGCTGCGGATACGAACGGCAGAATAATCGGACTGAAATGCACGGGCGGTTTTGTTAAGGAATTAACGGCTCGGCTTGTGCGGATGCGGGTTACATCAAGTTTCGGCGTTTTGCAACACCTTTCCGATGGCGGTTTCAGACGACCTGCTATACAATGTTTTACGTTTGTTTTTAAGATAAATAAAGAGAGAAAATCATGCAACTGCATATCCTGAACAATCCCAAAGACGCGGCTCTGGCGGCGGACGCGGAATTTTTAAAACAGTCTTTATACAAACTTCTGCACGAAGAAGCCTCGCCTTTGGTGGTGGAAACGGTCAAACTGTTGTCCACTTCGGACGACAGCGCGGCTTTGATTGAGAAGGTTTTGCCGCAACTGGACGAACAGCAAACCCACGACCTGACGCTTGCCTGCGGCTTGTTCGCGCAAATTCTGAACATCGCCGAAGACGTACACCACGAACGCCGCCGCCAAATCCACGAAGAGGCGGGACACGGCGGCGCGGAAGGCAGCCTGGCGGAAACGGTACGCAAACTCAAAGCGGCGAAAATCGGCGGCAAGGCGGTTCAAAAACAATTAAATACGACCAATGTTACCGCCGTTCTGACCGCGCACCCGACCGAAGTGCAACGCCAAACCGTGTTGAACTTCAACCGCCGCATCCGCGCCCTCCTGCCCCGCCGCGAACGCTGCACCCATGCCGACGCGCTGGCTGAATTGCGCCGCGAAATCGACACTATCTTATTGGGCTTGTGGCAAACCAGCGAAACGCGCCACCACAAACTCAGCGTCAACGACGAAATCAACAACGGCGTATCCATCTTCCCGATGAGTTTCTTCGAGGCGCTGCCCAAACTCTACCGCAGCATGGAACGCGAGTTTCAGACGACCTATCCTGATGTGGACGTGCCCGACATCTTAAAAATCGGCGGCTGGATAGGCGGCGACCGCGACGGCAATCCGTTCGTATCTGCCGAAACCCTGCGCTTCGCTTTCCGCCGCCATGCCGACGCCGTGTTCCGTTTTTACCGCGGCGAACTCGACAAACTCTACCGCGAGCTGCCGCTTTCCGTCCGCCGCGTCAAAGTCAACGACGACGTAATGGCGTTGTCGGACGAATCGCCCGACGAAGAAATCGCCCGCACCGAAGAGCCGTACCGCCGCGCCATCGCCTACATCATGGCGCGCGTGATGGGCAAAGCCCGCTCGCTCGGTTTGGGCATGGGCTGCAAATTCGGCTTCATGATGCCTTATGCCTCTGCGCAAGAGTTTTCAGACGACCTCCACAAGCTGCAACGTTCCCTGCGCGACAACGGCAGCGCGCTTTTGGGCGAAGGCAGGCTCGCCGACCTGATCCGCTCCGTGTCCGTGTTCGGCTTCCACATGATGCCGCTCGACTTGCGCCAACACGCGGAAAAACACGCCGATGTCGTTGCCGAACTCTTCAAACACGCCGGTTTGGAAGACTACGCCAGCCTGTCCGAAACGGAAAAACAAACCGTCCTGCTGCGCGAGCTGAAACACCAGCGGCCGCTGTCCAGCCCGTTCATCACTTACAGCGAACACACCCGCCGCGAAATGGCGATTTTCAACGAAGCGCGCAACATCAAAGACGAATTCGGTGAAAACGCCGTTACCCAAAGCATCATCTCCAACTGCGAACAGCCCAGCGACCTGCTCGCCCTCGCGCTGCTGCTTAAAGAAAGCGGTCTGTTGACAGTTGAAAACGGCAAACCGCAAAGCCGCATCAACATCGTCCCCCTCTTCGAAACCATCGAAGCCCTCGAAAACGCCTGCCCCGTCATGGAAACCATGTTCAGCAACGAATGGTACCGCGACCTGCTGCAAAGCCGCGACAACATTCAGGAAATCATGCTCGGCTATTCCGATTCCAACAAAGACGGCGGCTACGTTACCAGCTCTTGGTGCCTCTATCAGGCGGAATTGGGTTTGGTCGAACTCTTCAAAAAATACGATGTCCGTATGCGCCTCTTCCACGGCCGCGGCGGCAGCGTCGGTCGCGGTGGCGGCCCGTCTTACCAAGCCATTCTCGCCCAACCGGCAGGCAGCGTGGCCGGACAAATCCGCATCACCGAGCAAGGCGAAGTCATCACCGCCAAATACGCCGATCCCGGCAACGCCGTGCGCAACCTCGAAACCCTCGTCGCCGCCACGCTCGAAGCCAGCCTGCTGCCCGATCAAAAAGACCCCGAACCCGTGCTCATGCAGGCATTGTCGGACGTATCGTTCAAATACTACCGCGAGCTGATTACCCACCCCGACTTCATCGACTATTTCCTGCAAACCAGCCCCATACAGGAAATCGCCACCCTCAACCTCGGCAGCCGCCCCGCCAGCCGCAAAACCTTGGCGCGGATTCAGGATTTGCGCGCGATACCGTGGGTGTTCTCATGGATGCAAAACCGCCTCATGCTGCCCGCGTGGTACGGCTTCGGCAGCGCGGTGGAAAGCCTGTGCGAAGGCAAACCCGAAACCCTCGCCGCCCTGCGGGAACACGCGCAGCACAACCCATTCTTCCAAGCCATGCTCTCCAATATGGAACAAGTCATGGCGAAAACCGACATCACCCTTGCCGAAAACTACGCCGGCTTGAGCGAATCGCCCGAAAAAGCAGCCGTCATCTTCGGCATGATTAAGGAAGAATACCAACGCAGCCGCAAAGCCCTGCTCGACCTTTTGCAAACCGACGAACTCTTGCGCGACAACCGCAGCCTCGCCCGTTCGCTCGCCCTGCGGATTCCGTACCTGAATGCGCTCAACGGCCTACAAGTCGCCATGCTCAAACGCCTGCGCAAAGACCCGCACGACCCGCACACCCTCCTGATGGTGCACCTGACCATCAACGGCGTGGCACAAGGTTTGCGCAATACAGGTTAAGGCAGTACGAAAAAAGGTCGTCTGAAACCGTTTCAGACGACCTTTAGACCAAGCGCAAACCATAGCGCGGGCTTTATCCGCGAAAACCCATACTGTTCTGCTGCATCACTGTGTTTACCGGGGTACGGCAGCCGCTTCGGCGTTGCGGATGAGCGCGGCACTACTCTATATCGCCGCACCATAACATTTCAGACGACCCCAAGGTCGTCTGAAAAACAAAAACAGCTTACGTCAAGGGAGCCATCATTATGTCTGACATTGTATTTATCTTGTTATTCGGCAGGCTTCAACCCCACAGAACACCCGACTCATCCGACACGCCCATCCCTTTTTGGCATTCGGCGGCAGGCTCGGCTTTGATTTATTTATGTATACGCACAGTGACAAGCAGCCTTTCTGATTCGATTTCCAAAGCCATTGACAGCCTCCCCCTCATTCTGTTTCAAACTATCTGCATGTTCGGCTGCTTGCTTTTGTATTTCAGAATGTTGCGTACCACGTCCAACCCGAAACGCCGCCAGTTTATCTATTGGGGAGTGGGCATTCTTTCAGGTATAGCCTTAACCCTACTGACCGAAAAATTGTTTTATTTGGCGAACTTATTTATTATGCATTGACTGGAGGGATAATAGGCTGAATGCCGACCCTCTTTTTTCAGACGACCTCGAGGTCGTCTGAAAAACAAAAACATCTTACTCCAAGGCAATAATCATGTTAGACATTATATTCATATTAACATTCGGCAGACTTCAAGCCTCAGGAACACTAGACTTTCCCGACAAGCTCTATCCCATCTGGAAATGGGCGGTAGGCGCGGGCGTGCTTTATGCTGTGATAATGACACTGATAGGCTACGTTTTTTACTCATTCTTCTCTCCCTTCAGCTTGTTACTGACTGCCGCCGTGTCATCTGCCTGGTTCGCACTCTATTTCAAACTGCTGCGCGCCACCACTGACAAACCTACGCAGCACCGATCTATTTACTGGGGTGTCGGCATCGCTTCGGCATTTTTACTACCCTTCGCTCTAGGCTTTCTTAACGCATTGGTGCCCCTTCCGCAATAACCCTTTTCAGACGACCTTTTCCACACTTCCGCATACCATGCCGACCAAACCGCCCGCCTACCACATCACGCACAAAATCCGTCAAACCCGCCGCATTTCGCGCAAAAGCATTGCTTTTCTGTTCCTGCTGGCAGGTTCGGCACTGGTTGCCCTGACCGCCCTCCTGTTTGCCTGGATGGCGGATTTCGCGTTGGAAATGAATGCGGAGCTGGTCCGCGAATATCCTTGGTTTGCCTGGGTCGCCCTGCCCTTCGGGCTGCCGCTCATCGTCTGGATTACCCGCCGTTTCGCCCCCTACACCTCCGGCAGCGGCATCCCGCAAGTGCTCGCCAGCCTCGCCCTGCCCTACGGCGCCAACAAAACCCGCCTGATCCGCCTCCGCGAAACCCTCCTCAAAATCCCGCTGACCTTCCTCGCCATGTTTGCAGGCGCGTCCGTCGGGCGTGAAGGACCGTCCGTCCAAGTCGGCGCGGCAGTCATGAGCGCGTGGGGCGCATGGTGCAAAAAACACGGCTTCGCCTTTCGCGGTATGCAGGAAAACGACCTTATCGCCGCAGGCGCGGCAGGCGGGCTTGCCGCCGCGTTCAACGCCCCGCTGGCAGGCGTGATTTTCGCCATCGAAGAACTCGGGCGCGAAGTCATGCTGCGTTGGGAGCGGCAAATCCTACTCGGCGTCCTCGCCGCCGGTTTCATCCAAGTCGCCATCCAAGGCAACAACCCCTATTTTTCAGGCTTCAGCGGCGGCGCACTCGACAATATGCTCGGCTGGGTATTGGGCTGCGGACTCGCGTGCGGCATCGCAGGCGGACTGTTCGGACGCACCCTGTATCTCGGCGCCACCGCCTTCGCCCCCGCCAAATGGCGCGAACACATCCGCCGCCATCCCCTGATTACCGCCGCCCTCATCGGCATCCTGCTCGCCGCCATCGGCACGCTTTACCAAGGCAAAACCTACGGCACAGGCTACCACGAAGCCGCCCAAGCCCTGCGCGGCATCCACGAAGCCCCCGCCGGACTCGCCGCCGCAAAATGGTTTTCCACCGTCCTGACCTACTGGACAGGCACGCCCGGCGGCATCTTCACCCCTTCCCTCACCATAGGCGCAGTCTTGGGCGAACGCATCGCCGTCCTCACCGGACTCGCCCAAGGCACCCACGTCCTCGTCCTCATCTGCATGGCAGCCTTCCTCGCCGGTGCCACCCAATCGCCGCTCACCTCCGCCGTCGTCGTGATGGAAATGACCGGCGGACAAAACCTCCTCTTTTGGCTGCTCATCGCCTGCATCTTCGCCTCACAAGTCTCCCGCCAATTCTCCCCCCGCCCCTTCTACCACGCCGCAGGCACACGCTTCAAACGACAGGTGGAACAAAGCGGACAGAAGTGAAGCCTGATATTGCCGATGCGGGAAGGTGTAGGAAAGGTCACCTGAAATCTTGAGTGGTTCGCGGGCGAAGCCCACGCTACAAAGTTTGTTGACAACACAATTGCCGTAGCGTGGACTCTGTCCACGAAAATGATTGACGCAAAAAGGTCGTCTGAAAACCCGAACATCAAGTTTGAACTGCACCCCAAAAGTTGGACACATCCCTTCCAACTCACAAGGTGCAGT
>CAUSOO010000105.1:0-6504 GCA_963533245.1 uncultured Neisseria sp. | reverse complement strand
GTACATAAGGGCGTTGGCAACGCCGTATCATTGCAATTTTAATCCACTATATTTGTACTGTCTGCGGCTTCGTCGCCTCGTCCTGATTTAAAGTTAATCCACTATATCTAAGGAGGGTCGTCTGAAAACCTGAAATCATGTGTTTCAGACGACCCCGTATGGTTTGATGATCGATGCGATAAGGTATGTTTGATGTAGCACCTATTACATAAAATCCCCCGAATGTTTCCAATCGGGGGATTATTCAATGTTGATAAGAAGCTTATTTATTCAACTCATTAGCCAAATACAGCCAAGTTTCGATGACGGTATCCGGATTCAGGGAAACGCTTTCGATGCCTTCTTGAACCAGCCATTTGGCGAAGTCCGGATGGTCTGACGGGCCTTGACCGCAGATACCGACGTATTTGTTTTGTTTGCGGCAGGCAGAGATTGCCAAATGCAGCATCACTTTGACGGCAGGGTTGCGTTCGTCAAACGATTCGGACACCAAGCCGCTGTCGCGGTCGAGGCCGAGGGTCAGTTGGGTCATGTCGTTGGAGCCGATGGAGAAGCCGTCGAAGTATTGCAGGAATTGTTCTGCCAATACCGCGTTGCTCGGCAGTTCGCACATCATGATCAGGCGCAGGCCGTTTTTGCCGCGTTCCAAACCGTTTTCTTTCAAAGCTTTGACGACGGCTTCGGCTTCGCCCAAAGTGCGGACGAACGGAATCATGATTTCGACATTGGTCAGACCCATTTCGTCACGGACGCGTTTGAGGGCTTTGCATTCGAGGGCGAAGCAGTCTTTGAAGCTTTCGGCGACATAACGCGCCGCACCGCGGAAGCCCAGCATCGGGTTTTCTTCGTGCGGTTCGTAAATGCTGCCGCCGACCAAGTTGGCGTATTCGTTGGATTTGAAGTCGGACATACGGACGATGGTTTTACGCGGATAAACCGATGCGGCCAATGTCGCCACGCCTTCGGCGATTTTATCGACGTAGAAGTCGACAGGGGAGGCGTAGCCGGCGATGCGGCGGGTAATTTCCGCTTTCAATTCATCGTCTTGTTTGTCAAATTCCAACAAGGCTTTCGGGTGGATGCCGATTTGGCGGTTGATGATGAATTCCATGCGTGCCAAGCCGATGCCTTCGCTCGGCAGGTTGGCGAAGCTGAATGCGAGTTCGGGGTTGCCGACGTTCATCATGACTTTAACCGGCGCTTTGGGCATATTGTCCAAGGCAACGTCGGTGATTTGTACGTCCAGCAGGCCGGAATAGATGAAGCCCGTATCGCCTTCGGCACAGGATACGGTAACTTCTTGACCGTTGTTCAGCAATTCGGTCGCATTGCCGCAGCCGACTACGGCAGGAATACCCAATTCACGCGCGATGATGGCGGCGTGGCAGGTGCGGCCGCCGCGGTTGGTGACGATGGCGGAAGCGCGTTTCATTACCGGCTCCCAATCCGGGTCGGTCATGTCGGTAACGAGTACGTCGCCTGCTTCAACGGAATCCATTTCGGAGGCGTCTTTCACCAAGCGGACTTTGCCTTGACCGACTTTTTGACCGATGGCGCGGCCTTCGCACAAGACGTTTTTGTCGCCGTTGATGTCGAAGCGGCGCAGGTTGCGGCTGCTTTCTTCTTGGGATTTCACGGTCTCGGGACGGGCTTGCAGGATGTAGAGTTTGCCGTCCAAGCCGTCACGGCCCCACTCGATATCCATCGGGCGGCCGTAGTGTTTTTCGATTGTCAGCGCGTAGTGTGCCAACTCGGTGATTTCTTCGTCGGTAATGGAGAAACGGTTGCGGTCTTCTTCAGGAACATCGACGTTCATCACGGATTTACCGGCTTCTGCTTTGTCGGTAAAGATCATTTTGATTTGTTTCGAACCCATGGTTTTGCGCAGGATGGCAGGTTTGCCCGCTTTCAGCGTGGGTTTGAATACATAGAATTCATCGGGGTTGACCGCGCCTTGTACGACGTTTTCACCCAGACCATAAGATGAAGTCACGAAAACGACTTGGTCGAAGCCGGATTCGGTGTCGAGGGTGAACATGACGCCGGACGCGCCGCTGTCGGAACGCACCATGCGTTGCACGCCTGCGGAGAGGGCGACGATGTCGTGTTCGAAGCCTTTATGTACGCGGTAGGAGATGGCACGGTCGTTGTACAAAGAGGCGAATACATGGCGCATGGCTTCTTTGACGTTTTCCAAGCCGTTGATATTCAGGAAGGTTTCCTGTTGACCTGCAAACGATGCGTCGGGCAGGTCTTCGGCGGTCGCAGAAGAACGGACGGCAACGGAAATGTCCGCGCCGCCTGCGTCTGCAACCATTTTGTTCCATGCCGTTTCGATTTCGGCATCCAGTTGTTCGGGGAAGGGCGTATCCAAAATCCATTGGCGGATTTCTTTACCGACGCGCGCCAGTTCGGCGACATCTTCCACATCCAGTTGTGCCAGTGCGGCGGAAATACGCTCGCTCAGTCCGTTGTGCGCCAAAAATGCGCGGTAGGCTTCGGCAGTAGTGGCAAAGCCGCCGGGGACGCGGACGCCTTTTTCAGTCAGCTGACTGATCATTTCACCTAGGGAGGCGTTTTTGCCGCCCACGCTTTCAACATCAGTCATACGCAGGTTTTCAAACCAAATTACGTAGTTGTCAGCCATTTGTGTGTCCAATCCAAGATATGTTAAAAAAGAAACGAATACGCTTTGTTATTTTAAGCGATTCAAACGACCGCTGTCATGCTTTTTCTGTCTCGATTTATTTGCGGGTCGTCTGAAAAATTGCGGGCTTCAGGCGTGTAGTCAAATGAAATCTGATGGGGGAGTCAGTATTCCCGTTGTCTATTTCTTTGTAAAACATAAGGTTTGAAATAGATTAATGACCGATTGGTAGAGTTTGGAAAGGTTTTAGATGGGTATAAAATTCTAAGATAATCTAATTATTAAAATAAAAATGCGTTTAAAGGTGGGTTTAATTGCATTGTAGTTGGGTGTAATTTAAGCGTATTCCCTTTATTTAGAAGGTTTCAGCTGCTATGATAACCGTCTGCAACTGTCTTAAATTTCAAAGGATGACTGAATGACCGCCCCGCGCCATGTGTTTTATATTTCCGACCGTACCGGCCTGACTGCTGAAAATATCGGTGAGGCACTGCTGAATCAGTTTGGCAGAATCGAATTCAAACGCCACACCTATCCCTTCATCGATACGCCTGAAAAAGCGCGTACCGTCGTCGAAATAGTCAACCGTAACGCTCAGGAAAACGGTTTGCGCCCGATTGCCTTCGTCAGCGTCGTCAATGACGAAATCCGTGAAATCATCAAAAAAGCGGGCGCTTTCCATATCAATTTTTTCGAAACCTTCCTCGGGCTTTTGGAAAAAGAACTCAACACCGAGGCGGTTGCCGCCGAACAGGGGCACCACAGTATCGGCAATACGCAACGCTACGATGCGCGTATGGAGGCGGTCAATTTCTCGCTCAACCACGATGACGGCGTCAGCGATAAAAACCTGAAAGAGGCCGACGTCATCCTGATGGGCGTATCGCGTTCGGGCAAAACGCCGACCTGTCTTTACCTTGCACTACAATACGGTATCCGCGCCGCCAATTACCCGCTGATTCCCGACGATTTGGAATCCACCGACCTGCCGCGCATGGTCAAACCTTACAAAGACAAGCTGTTCGGCCTGACCATTCAACCCGAACGCCTGCAGGCCATCCGTCAAGAGCGCCGTCCGAATTCGACTTATGCCAAAATCGATACCTGCCGCAGTGAGATTGCTGATGCGCAAAATATGTTCAAACGCCACGGCATCCCGTTCACCAATACGACGGATAAATCAGTGGAAGAACTTGCCGTCCATATCCTTCAAGCCTGCAAATTGAAGCGGCGTTTTTGAGGCGTAACGTATTGACTATTAATAAAAGGTCGTCTGAAACACGGAAGCGCGTTTCAGACGACCTTTTGCTGTCATGAATGCTTGGATTTACTTACATTTGCTATTATAATGCGCGTTTGGATTGACCGTTTGAAGTCGTCTGAAAAATATAGTTTTTACCAACCGCCGCACACCTGAAACCCTAACTATGCACATTCTCACTTTTAGTGTGCATTATTAGTGTTTTAGCGTGCGGCATTCTGAAAGGAACGAAATGTTCGATAAACACGTTAAAACCTTCCAATACGGCAATCACACCGTTACTTTGGAAACCGGCGAAATCGCGCGCCAAGCCGCAGCGGCTGTTAAAGTATCGATGGGCGATACCGTTGTTTTGGTTGCTGTGACCACCAATAAAGAAGTCAAAGAAGGTCAAGACTTCTTCCCTCTGACTGTTGATTACCTTGAGCGCACTTACGCCGCAGGTAAAATCCCCGGCGGTTTCTTTAAGCGCGAAGGCAAACAAAGCGAAAAAGAAATCCTGACCAGCCGTCTGATTGACCGTCCTATCCGCCCACTGTTCCCAGAAGGTTTCTACCACGACATCCAAATCGTTGCGATGGTAGTTTCCGTTGACCCTGAAATTGATTCCGACATTCCTGCCATGCTCGGCGCATCCGCTGCGCTGGTGTTGAGCGGCGTACCGTTTGCCGGTCCGATTGGTGCCGCACGCGTAGGTTATGTAAACGGTGTGTACGTATTGAACCCGACCAAAGCCGAATTGGCTAAATCTAAGCTGGACTTGGTGGTTGCGGGTACATCCAAAGCCGTTTTGATGGTGGAATCCGAAGCTAAAATCCTGCCTGAAGACGTGATGTTGGGTGCCGTAGTTTACGGTCACGACCAAATGCAGGTGGCGATTAACGCTATTAACGAGTTCGCCGACGAAGTAAACCCTGAAGTATGGGATTGGAAAGCGCCTGAAACCAATGAAGAATTGGTTGCTAAAGTGCGCGAAATCGCAGGCGAAGCCATTAAAGAAGCGTTCAAAATCCGTCAAAAACAAGCGCGTTCCGCTAAATTGGACGAGGCTTGGAATGCAGTAAAAGATGCGCTGATTACCGAAGAAACCGATACTTTGGCTGCCAACGAAATCAAGGGTATTTTCAAACATTTGGAAGCCGACGTTGTCCGCACCCAAATTTTGGAAGGTCAGCCGCGTATCGACGGTCGCGATACCCGCACCGTCCGTCCGCTGAACATCCAAACCGGCGTACTGCCGCGTACACACGGTTCTGCCCTGTTTACCCGTGGCGAAACCCAAGCCCTTGCCGTAGCGACTTTGGGTACTTCGCGCGACGAGCAAATTATTGATGCGCTTTCCGGTGAATACACCGACCGCTTCATGCTGCATTACAACTTCCCGCCGTATTCTACCGGTGAAGTGGGCCGCGTCGGCGCACCGAAACGCCGCGAAATCGGACATGGCCGCTTGGCAAAACGCGCACTGGTTGCCGTATTGCCGTCCCCTGAAGAATTCAGCTACACCATGCGTGTTGTTTCCGAGATTACCGAGTCCAACGGTTCGTCTTCTATGGCTTCCGTCTGCGGTGGCTGTTTGAGCTTGCTGTCTGCCGGCGTGCCTTTGAAAGCACACGTTGCCGGTATCGCAATGGGTCTGATTTTGGACAACAACAAATTCGCCGTGTTGACCGACATCTTGGGTGATGAGGATCACTTGGGCGATATGGACTTTAAAGTTGCCGGTACGACCGAAGGCGTAACCGCGCTGCAAATGGACATCAAAATCCAAGGCATTACCAAAGAAATCATGCAGATTGCTTTGGCGCAAGCCAAAGATGCGCGTCTGCACATCTTGGAACAGATGAAAGCCGCCGTGGCAGGTCCGCAAGAGCTGTCCGCTCACGCTCCGCGCCTGTTTACCATGAAAATCAACCAAGACAAAATCCGTGAAGTCATTGGCAAAGGCGGTGAAACCATCCGTGCGATTACCGCTGAAACCGGTACTGAAATCAATATCGCGGAAGACGGTACCATCACTATTGCCGCAACCACTCAAGAAGCCGGCGACGCTGCGAAAAAACGCATCGAAGAAATCACTGCCGAAGTGGAAGTGGGCAAAGTGTACGAAGGTACTGTGGTTAAAATCCTCGACAACAACGTTGGTGCCATCGTCAGCGTGATGCCGGGCAAAGACGGTTTGGTACACATCAGCCAAATCGCCCACGAGCGCGTACGCAACGTCAGCGACTATCTGCAAGTCGGTCAGGTTGTGAATGTGAAAGCATTGGAAGTGGACGACCGCGGCCGCGTGCGTCTGTCTATCAAAGCATTGACCGAAGCTCCTGTGCGCGAAGAAAAAGCGCCTGAATAATCGTTGAGCCGATTTTGATTGATAAAAGGTCGTCTGAAAGATTTCAGACGACCTTTTTTACTGAATGCGGATGAATAGAGTAAGGGGAGTAAGAATGTATAGCGGATTAAAATAAAAATGAGACAAGGCGGCAACGGGTGCCGTGTACGGATAGAGACCTTTGCAAAATTCCCCAAAATCCCCCAAAATCCCCTAAATTCCCATCAAGACATTTAGGGGATTTCCCATGAGCACCTTCTTCCA
>CAUSOO010000104.1:0-6632 GCA_963533245.1 uncultured Neisseria sp. | reverse complement strand
AAGGCAGCAACTACCACCTCTCCAAAGACATGAACTTCATCGGCTTGGGCGGCTGTGGTGGCGGTCTTGCCGAAAAAATCGCTGTCAAACGCCGCTGGGTACATCCGATTTCCGACAAAATCCCGTTAGACCAAGCCGCTTTGATTGAGCCTCTGTCCGTCGGCCATCACGCCTACGTCCGCAGCGGCGCGAAAGCAGGCGACGTGGCATTGGTCGGCGGCGCAGGCCCCATCGGTTTGCTGCTTGCCGCCGTGTTGAAAGCCAAAGGCATCAAAGTCATCATCACCGAATTGAGCAAAGCGCGCAAAGACAAAGCCCGCGAATCCGGCGTTGCCGACTACATCCTCGACCCGTCCGAAGTCGACGTCGTCGAAGAAGTGAAAAAACTGACCAACGGCGAAGGCGTGGACGTCGCATTCGAATGCACCAGCGTCAATAAAGTGCTGGACACCATGGTCGAAGCCTGCCGTCCGACCGCGAAGGTCGTCATCGTATCCATCTGGAGCCACCCCGCCACCATCAACGTCCACAGCGTCGTGATGAAAGAGCTGGACGTGCGCGGCACCATCGCCTACTGCAACGACCATGCCGAAACCATCAAACTGGTGGAAGAAGGCAAAATCAACCTCGAACCTTTCATCACCCAGCGCATCAAGCTGGACGAACTGATTTCCGAAGGCTTCGAGCGTCTGATTCACAACAACGAATCCGCCGTCAAAATCATCGTTAATCCCAACCTGTAAACGCCTGACGGATTGATAGAAACACAAAGGTCGTCTGAAAACCTCAAACCGAGATTTTCAGACGACCTTTTTATCTGCAAAGACAATTCACCCCATCATCCATAATATCCGTCGGGCTATTGCCCATCAGTTATAGTGGATTAACTTTAAACCAGTACGGCGTTGCCTCGCCTTA
This sequence comes from uncultured Neisseria sp., assembly GCA_963533245.1. GTDB lineage: Bacteria > Pseudomonadota > Gammaproteobacteria > Burkholderiales > Neisseriaceae > Neisseria. The sequence goes on along the minus strand of CAUSOO010000104.1, from coordinate 5,714 downwards.
GCTCAAAGAGAACGATTCTCTAAGGTGCTGAAGCACCAAGTGAATCGGTTCCGTACTATCTGTACTGTCTGCGGCTTCGTCGCCTTGTCCTGATTTAAATTTAATCCACTATATTTCCAAACACTACCCAATCTACTGCCAAAACATCTGCAAAGGTCGTCTGAAAGCCAACTTCAAGAAACTAAAGCTTCTTTTAAACGCTTTCAGACGACCTCTTATCTAATTTAAATACCGAATAAAATATAATCTTTGCAAAAACACAACAAAAAATAATACAAAAATTTACAAAAAACACAGGAACTTATAAAATACCAAACAATAACAGTTGCAATAATAATTATATATCATAATAATGCCACATATACCGTTCAGGCATAAAAACCTACCGTATAACCAGCACACAGAAATATTACGGAGACTGTGTCAATACACACCTAAACTCACATACAAGGATAAATCCGATGAAAACACGTTTTACTTTAACTTCTCTGGCTTTGGCTTCTCTGATGATGGGCAACACTGCAATGGCTGCTGTTGTTCCTAGCAACACAGATGCTTATTTCAATGTCAAATTGAAACTGACAGGTTCTTGCGAAGTCTTTACCGTTCAAAGCGGCAAATCAAGCGCAATTTCAGCCGAAGGCGACGCTACTGCCGGTGCAGACATTGATTTCGGCACTCACATTGCCAAAAGCAGCAGCGAAGAATTGTCTCAAGGCAACGTTGGTCAAGCAACAAACAATATCCAAGTTAATTGCAGCAAAAACACTGTGTTCCAAGTAGCCTTAGAACCGAGCAATACCAATGCAGAAGGCACTGGTTCGATGAGCGGTTTGAAAGGTACCAACCAAGATAAAATCGCTTATCAACTCTACAAACCGACTGTCAGCGATTCAGGAGATGAAACGATTAGCAACACCATTTCAGCCAACAAATGGGGTAAAGGCAGCAACGCACTGACTCTGACTGGCAAAGGTTTAAGCACTCCCATCATGCTGCCTGTTTTTGCCAAAGTTCCACAAAATGAACTCTCTGACAAAACCCCCGACACTTACCAAGACCGCGTAAAAGTAACCCTGACCTACTAATCCGGTTTACTCCCTCAAAACAAAACAACTAAAAAATACTCATGCAAAAAGCAATCAGCACACTTGTCGGTATGCTGACGGCGGCAGCGGTTTTACCAAACCATGCCGCCGGTTTGCAAGTCAGTCCGACATCGCTTTCCCTGCCCGCCAAACAGCGGGCGGGTATTTTTACTTTGGGAAACAAGGGCGCAGAGCCGTTGACGGCACAAGTGCGCGTATTCCGCTGGACGCAGGACGCAAACGGCGGTGAAGTGCTCGAGCCCACCGATGCCGTCATTGCCAGCCCGCCTATGGTCAAACTGGAATCGGGTGCGCAGCAGCAGTTCCGCGTGATGCGCGTCAAACCGTCCGACAAACAGACTGAAGAAGCCTACCGCCTGATTGTGGACGAGCTGCCCGCTCCCGATGCCAAACCACGAAAAGGCATTCAGTTGGTGATGCGCTATTCGCTGCCGCTTTTTGTCAACGTTCAAAACAATGCCGAACCGAAGCTGCAATGGCGTGCGGAAAAAGCCGCGAACGGCAAAGCGGTTTTGGTTGCCGAAAACACGGGCAATGCCCATGCGCAACTGAGCAATATTACTTTTCAGACGACCTCTGCCAAAGACGCCTTGACGCTGGCAAACGGTCTGGCGGGCTACGTCCTGCCGGGCAACACTTGGAAACGCGAATTGGAAGTTTCCCCCGCCTCTCTGAACCAAGGTCGTCTGAATGCCACGGTAAACGGTATGCCGATCCAAACGGAGGTACGGTTTGCCGCCCCATGACCTAAGGACACGGCTCACCCGGCTGAGTGCCGCGCTGATGCTGTGTTTCTACGCCCTGCCCTCTCCTGCTCAAGACATCCTGACGCAGGCGGCGCCTGCTGCCTACGAGCAGGCATGGCTGACCGTTTACCCTCAGGTCAAAGTCAACGGCAGCATACGCGACGGTATCGAACCCTTCATGTCGCGCAACAGCGTGCTGTATGCACGCCCCGAATCTCTGCGCGCCTACGGCATTGCCCTGCCCGACGCAGAAGCTGCCGAAGCGGGCAAAAACGGCGTTGTGCCTGAAATTCAGGACGGCGCATCCACACCCGGCGCGGGCGTATGGTTCGAACTCTCCGCCGTCCCCGGCTTGCAGGCGAAATACGATGCAGCCGCGCAAACCCTTGATCTCACCGCCCCCCTCGAATGGCAGCCCGACCTGAAAACCGCCCGAATCGGCGCACCGCAGGAAAACCGCTACGCCATCGCCAAACCCGGCTTTGCCGCCGTTCTGAACTATGACGCCAATATCTCGCGCAACCGCTCCGGCAACGGCACGCAGGGCGTTTTCGGCGAAATGCGCCTGAGTACGCCTTGGGGCTATCTGAACCACACCCAATTTGCCAACCGAAGCCGCAACAAAGAAAGCGGCGCCCACGGCAACACCGCCCGCCTGGATACCTACTGGCGCACCGTCTGGCCCGAACAAGGCATATCGCTGACCGTCGGCGACACCCTGACCGGACAAATCGGCTCATGGGGCGGCACACGCATCGGCGGTATCAAAATCTCCCGCACTTACAACACCCGCCCATGGAAACAAACCGCCCCGCTGCGTTCCTACCTCGGTAAAAGCACCCTGCCCGGCACGGTCGACCTCTACCTCGACGGCGTCAAACAAATGAGCCGCGACATCGAAGCGGGCGAATACGAACTCATCCTGCCGCCGTCCATCAGCGGCCGCAGCAACGCCCAAGTCGTCGCCACCGACGTACTGGGGCGCACCGTCGTCGTCGATATGCCGCTTTACGGCGGCAGCGGACTTTTGGCAAAAGGGCTGAACGAATGGTCGTTTGAAGCAGGCTACGTCCGCCGCGATTACGGCATCCGTTCCGCCAAATACCAATCCGACCCCGCCGCCTCCGGCACGCTGCGTTACGGCGTCAGCAATACCCTGACCGCCCAAATCCACGGCGAAGCCGCGCGCGGCTACCGTCAGGCGGGCATTGCCGCCGATACCGTATTAGGTTCGCTCGGACAACTCAATCTTACCTATGCCGAAAGCCGCTTTGCGGGCAAGACAGGACGACGCGGCAGCGCGTTTTTCAGCACCCAATGGGACAGGCTCTCCTTCAGCGCGGGCGCAAGCCGTACCAACGGACAATTTGCCGAACTGGGCGATACCGCATACGGCGCAGACTTTTTCAAAGCCACACGCCACCCCGCCACATCCGCCTCCGCATCCGCAGGCTGGAGCAGCGACAAACTCGGTTCATTCAGCCTGTCCTACGTCCATTCCCACACCGAAGGCAGTCCCGCCGACGGCGTAGGCTCGTTCGGCTGGAGCCGCAGCTTCAAAAACCGTACTTCGCTCTACGCCGGCGCCAATAAAAACTTCCGTAACAGGCGCGAACTGAGTTTCCACGCAGGCCTCTCCGTCAGCCTCGACAACGGCTATTCAACCTCCGCAGGCATCAGCAGAAACAAACACAACAACAGCTATCAGACAACCCTGAACAAAACCAGCAGCGGCATGGGCAGCACCAGCTGGGGCATAGGCTGGCAGCAAAACGACAACGCAAACGGCAGCCGCAGCAACACTTTCAACGGCAACATCCGCCATCAAAACACCTACGGCGACGGCTGGGCAAACGTTTACAGCCAAAGCGGCAACAGCAACTGGAACGCAGGCTGGAGGGGCGGCCTCGTCCTTATGGGCGGCAGCCTCTTCGCCACCCGCCAAGTCAACGACAGTTTCGCCGTCGTCAGCACCGGCGATATGGCGGACGTCCCCATCCGCGCAGGCGGCATGCCCGTAGGCAACACCAACCGCAAAGGGCTGGCACTGATCCCCAGCCTCTCCGCCTACCAAAAAAACACCGTCAGCGTCGATATCGCCGAATTGCCGTTAGACGTTCAGCTTGAACACACCGTCGCCGAAATCGCCCCGCCCGAACGCTCTGGCATGCGCGTCGAATTCAAAATCCAGCGCACCCGCGCCGCCACCATGACGCTGAAAGACGCACAAAACCAATTGCTTCCGAGCGGCGGCAGCATTACTGCCGAAGACGGCACACCGGCAGCCGTAACCGGCTTCGACGGCAAAACATATATTGAAAACATGAAAAAAGGTAGAAACCGCTTCACCGTCATCCTCCCCGAAAACGGCGGCACTTGCATCTTCGAAGCGGACTACCCTGAAACACACAATCCGGATTCCATCCCGGAACTGGGAGACATCATATGCAGATAAATATAAAGAGAGGTCGTCTGAAAACCGCAAACCGTCTTTTCCGACAAATGACATTGCCTGCCGTATTCGGACTGCTGTCCCTGTCCGCAGGGCAAGCTTGGGCAAACAGCGGCGAAGCGGGTCCATTTGTGAAATGTACTGCCTCAGTACAAGGAAACGGAACCTTCAACGGCCATCCTGCCTTGGTATTTGGAAGTGAAGGCAACGGAGTCAACCTTCTGAACAACAACCAGCCGGAAGATATTCAAGCCACCATCCACTACCAATGTACCAATACTGACACCTATACCGCAAAAGTACGCCTGTGCTTTAATATTGATGGAGGAAGAAAATCTCCCAATAAATATATTCCCCGAACAATGGTTCATAGTCGGAATAACGCCCAAACACTGCAACTATCATTACTTAAGACCGATGATACCAATTGGGGAACGGATAACACGAAAGATTCTCCCAGCAGCTTTGCAACCAACGTTTTTCACATCGGACTCAACAGTACTGTCAGCGGAACCATTCCCATCAAAGCCAGATTGATTAGCGGGCAAAGCAACGCCATTCCCACAAACTTGGGATCTTATATCGCAGACTTTACCGGTGGCTCCACCTCATTAAGCTGGAAGGCTGAACGTTATGCTAGGGGTCCCAACCCTTCAGATTGCGGGAACATCTTGACCAGCCAACGTTTCTCCTTTTACGTCCAAGCCCATGTTGCGCCCGTTTGCGAATTCATCTCCGCCGACGACATCGACTTCGGCACACACACCGCCGGCAGCACCGACCTGAAGCAGTCGGGCAACCTCACCGTCCGTTGCACCAACGGCACGCCCTACACCGTCGGTTTGATTCCTTCCAACGGCAATCAGGAAGGCAGCGGCGAGATGAAATCTACCAATCCCGCCAACACCGACAAAGTCCCCTACCGCCTCAAAAAGGGCACTAATACAAACGCCCACCTCTGGGGCAACCAGCCTTCCGGTACGGGCAGCTGGCAAAAAGCCACCGGCGACGGCAGCAGCAAGACATACACCGTTGCGGCAGAAGTCAAAAACACCGACTACACTCCGGGCGAATATCAAGACAAAGTAACCGTCGATATCCGATACTGATCCGATAGGTCGTCTGAAAAACAGTACGGCATTTCGGTTAGCAAAATGCTTGTCAAACTGTGCTTTCAATGATGCCGGCGTTCCTGCAAAACCTTGAATCCTTCCTAAATGCAAGCCTGCGACTTATCGTCAGGTTTGCTTTCGAATCATTCGGGTTTGGCGGGAACGCTTTTTTTCAGACGACCTCCCCCATACGCTCCCAAAACAACATATAGTGGATTAACTAAATCAGGACAAGGCGACAAAGCCGCAGACAGTACAGATAGTACGGAACCGATTCACTTGGTGCTTCAGCACC
>CAUSOO010000103.1:0-6663 GCA_963533245.1 uncultured Neisseria sp. | reverse complement strand
TAGGCTTTTATGAGTGTCCAAGATTTGGGGGCCAGTTCAGTTTTCAGACGACCTTTTGTCTCAGGACGATTTAGAACAGATTATTCTTGTTTATCTTTATCAAGTTATTTTATAGTGGATTAACTTTAAACCAGTACGGCGTTGCCTCGCCTTGCCGTACTATCTGTACTGTCTGCGGCTTCGTCGCCTTGTCCTAATTTAAATTTAATCCACTATATTTTCATTGCTACTGCAAAATAAAAAGCGGTCTGAAACCTTATTTGGTTTACAGACCGCTTTTATTATTTATGCCTTATCGGGTAGGCGGTTTGGCGTATCCGTCATCGGCGGGAAAGGCTTGAGGTTCATTTCTGCTGCGGTTCGGGTCGTACAGTTCGAAAATTGCAGTGCCGATTACACCCGTATTGCGGATGGAGCCATTATCCGAGTTGGTGGCATAAGAGTCGCGTGGGCTGCTGAAGACAAACGACGCTACCGCGCTGCTGCTTTTGCGGAAACCTTCGATTTCTAAAGAATCATGAGGGTACAAGACATAACCGTCGGCGTATTTGCTGGCCGATTTGCCTGAAATCACATCCAAACCATCAACGCTGGCTACGATTTCCAAGGTTTTGTTGCTGTTGTTTTGATAGACCAAACGGTATGACTGTCCGTCTGTACCGCGCAGATAGTAGTCGCCTGTGTCACGGAATATCGGCAGCAGGCTGCCATCGTCACCGCGTACAGACAATTCCACTTTGCCTGAAGCTAAAGCAATCGAATTGACGCTGCGGCCGCTATAATCTTTGGAAGAGTAGTTTAATACGCTTTGCGCCAAAGGTTCCTGACTGACACGGCGCAAATCTACAGAATGAACAGGAGATTCCACCTCATCGCCCCAACCCGTTCCTAATTTCTCTGCCGCTTGCGCACTTTGGCTCGGTACGGCTGAATTGGTGGCAGCAGGCGCTTCAACTGCTTGATGTGATTGTGAACAGGCTGCTAAAACGGCAGCCAGCAACATCGGCAGCCATAATTTAAATTTCATTTGAGGCATAATCGCTCCTACGATAAATTGGATGATGGATAAACAACCTGAAATTACATAATGAAACTTTCTGTATCATTATTGTTTTTTCTAAGCAACAGAAACAATACAGCAAAAGAGTTATCCATAATCTATACACTTACTCTAAATGGGTAAGGAACAGTATTACATCATACTTTGTAGGTTTATACGTCTAAAGCGCTTATCAAAGAACTTTTCTCATTGGAGCCTTGTCAATAAACAGGATAAATAGGGGTAAAACTGTCGGTTAGGTCGTCTGAAAGTCATCTTCAAGACTTTATTTATGATTCTAAAGAATTTTAAATTGCGTATTGTCGACTTCAAGGATGGAGATTTGTTGAGAGATACCGTATTGTTATGGATGGCAATTTTGACGGAACACTAGAAGATGCTTCTATCGAAGGATAAAATGACGATGAAAATTAAGGTAGCTATGCTGGGTATTACCGGCTTGATATTTTCCGGCTGCTTTTTCGCTAATGACGAAATCAAGTTGGATGATATTGGGAGTTTCAAAATTACTGTCCATGAAGCTAAGGATTATAGGCAGGTTCATTTGACAGGTTTAGTAGGCAATAGCGCAATGGGCATTTCAGATATAAAGACAACTTCCCACAATGATGAGCTGAACATTACTTTCTTTCAAAAATTGGCGGATTCAAAATATTCAGGAAAGCTAGATAAAGAAATTGCTCTTGAACGCAATATTAAAAAGATTACTTATGGTTCTAAACACGAGATTATCTGGCAGGAGTAAATCGGTTTTATTCGGTATCTCTATTGCTTTTCGATAATACTGTTTAGCGGTTTAAACACAACGGAAAGGTCGTCTGAAATTAAAGTTTCAGACGACCTTTGTGCTTGGAGGGTATCGACAATAAAAGCACGGTCAAATTTTAAAGCATTTTTGTAAATGGCTTTCAAAGTCTGACAGATTGCTTGCATCCAATACAGATACCCAATCTATCCCCAAACCTCTGCGGTTTGTATCAAGCAATATTGTTGGGTTGTTTATGTAACTCAGAACGGAATATCGTCGTCGATGTCCTCGACAGGGGCTGCCGGTGCGGCAGGAGCTTGGCGGCGGGGGGCGGCAGGGGGTTCTTGGTTTTGCGGGGCGGCTTGGTATTGTTGCTGCGGCGCTTGTTGTTGGTAGCCGCCTTGGCTGTAACCGCCGTCGTCGTAAGGTGCGCCGCCGCTGTTGTCGTTACGGCCGCCGAGCATTTTCATTTCATTGGCGATAATGTCGTATGCGGTGCGTTCGATGCCGTCTTTGCCTTGGTATTTACGGCTTTGGATGCGGCCTTCCAGATAAACTTGGCTGCCTTTTTTCAGGTATTGTCCAGCGATTTCGGCGAGACGGCGGTACATGGTGATGTTGTGCCACTCGGTGCGTTCTACGCGCTGGCCGTTGCGGTCGTTCCATGTTTCGCTGGTGGCGACGCTGAAATTGCAGACTGCCTCGCCGTTGGGCATATAGCGGACTTCGGGGTCGCGACCGAGACGGCCGATAAGGATGACTTTGTTCAATGACATTTTTTAAACTCCTGTGATGATGTTTTCGGCGGCCTCTTGGTCAAATCCTTTTTGCAACGCCTTGATGTAAATGGTTTGTTTGTCTGCGCTGAAGGTAATGCTTTCGACGCCTTCGACTTGGGACAATGCTTGGTAGAGCGAATCGTGTTTTTCCTGCCATACGGGGCTGACGGGATAGCTGAGGTTTTTGACGGGTTTCGGCGCGGGGGCGAGTACGGCGATGACCAGCCACAACAGCATCAATACGCTGCAAAAGGTGAAAACGCCTGCAAAGCCGTATTGTTGAAACAGCCATCCGCCGCTTGCGCCGCCTACAAACAGCCCGACGGACTGCATGGTATTGTAAACGCCCATCGCCGTGCCTTTCAAATCGGCCGGCGCAATCTTAGACACCATGGACGGCAGGCTGGCTTCCAATACGTTGAAGCCGATAAAGTAAACAACCAGATAGGCGGTAATCAGCCAAATCGAGTGCATGCCGAACAATAAGCCGATTTGCGCCGCGGCAATGCAGGCGATGCCGAGGATGAAGACTTGCTTGAGCTTGTTACGGGTTTCGCCGATGATGATGAGGGGAATCATAATCACCAGCCCTGCGATGGTCGAGGGCAGATAGACTTTCCAATGCTGGATTTTTTCCAAACCGAGCTGCGTCATGGCAAAAGGCAGGGCAGTGAATAACGCCATTTGTGCGGCATGCAGCGCGAAAATGCCGAAATCCAAGTTGAGAAGCTGGCGGTCGCGGAGGACTTCGCCCATGCGCGAGGGCTGCGCCTGTGTGTCTTCGTGCAGTTTGGACACTTCGGGGTCGGGAGTCATCCAAGCGACAACGCCTATGCTGATGACGGTCAGGATACCGGTCAGCATAAACAACCCGGGAACGCCGATTATGTCGGCAATCATCGGGGCGACCACCAGGCTGACGGAAAAGGTCAAACCTATGCTCAAGCCTATCATCGCCATTGCGCGGGTACGCACACCGTCCCGGGTCAAGTCGGCAAGCAGCGCGGTCACTGCTGCGCTGACTGCGCCCGCCCCTTGAATGGCGCGCGCGGCAACCAGCATGGGCAATGAGTTGGCGGCAGCGGCGAGAAAACTACCGGCGGCAAAGACAATCAGTCCGACATAAATGGTTTTTTTGCGTCCGAATTTATCGGAGGCGATACCCAAAGGCAGTTGCAGCAAAGCCTGCGTCAGTCCGTAGATACCCATTGCCAGACCGACCAAGGTTTTGTTGTTTTCCGCGCCGGGCAACGAGGCGGCATATAAGGACAAAACGGGGAGAACCAAGAACATCCCCAACATACGCAGTGCGTAAACGCCGGAGAGGGTGGTGCTGGCACGCCATTCGTGCGGGAACATTTGGATGCGGGTGTCTTTTGCCATAAACGGTTTTTCAGACGACCCGGTAGGATTTTGAGGTCGTCTGAAATTTTAAAATTATCAGATGTGCGGATTATACAGGATTCAAAAGGGTTTGCATTTGCACGGGCCGCAGCCGTTTATACCCCGCGGTCAGCCCCATTGCCAGCGGTTGCGCCATGCGCCCAAGACGGCGTTGGGGTATTTGTTGCTGCCCAGGCTGCCGTTGAAGCGCGCCAAAGCGCGGACAATGTTGTCTTTTTCGATATTGTTGTAGTGGCGCAGGATGGTGCAGCCGTAGCGCAGGTTGGTGCGGATATCGAACAGGTTGTGCGAAGGTTTGCCGATATAGTTTTTCCAAAACGGCATGACCTGCATCAGCCCGCGCGCGCCGACGCCGCTGATGGCGTATTGGCGGAACGCGCTTTCGACTTCGATCAACCCTAAAATCACTTGGGTATTCAGCCCCGCGCGGCTGCTTTCGTATTGGATGTTGACCAGCAGGCGGCGGCGTTCGGCGGCATCGGGAACGTAGCGGGCAAGGCGGGAGGACATCGCCGCCAGCCAGCGTTCGCCTTCGTTTGGATCGGCGAACACGAGGCGCGGCGGATTGACATTGTTGATGGAGCTGCGCATCACTGAAGCGACATCGTCGGCAAGCGTTTCTTCGCGTTGCGCGCCGGCGAGTGCGGCAGCAGGGCTGAGCAGCAATGCGCCGCCAGCCAGTAAAAAGCGGCGGCGGGACGGGGATTCGGGCGTGAGGATCAGGTTTTCCGTTTTCATGTGTACTGTCATTCGTTTAGTCGGTTTAAAGGTCGTCTGAAAACCCTATTTTTGTTTTCAGACGACCTTTTGACGTTTGCAAAACGGGTATTATAAGAATATCTCCGTGCGGAATCAAAGGTGGCGTACATCATTGATGAGCAGATTGACTTGAAACAGACAATGCGTGATACATCAATACGGTGCAATATTGCGGCGGTTTAAAGTTGATCTGCGATATTGTCAATCAACGGCGGGACAGAGTAACATTAGAGCTTCGTTTATCCACCGGTATTTCTTCATGACCACTACGCCCACCAACGTCCTGGCATCCGTCGATTTAGGTTCCAACAGCTTCCGCCTCCAAGTTTGCGAAAACAACAACGGACAACTGAAAGTCATCGATTCCTTCAAACAAATGGTGCGTTTTGCCGCCGGTTTGGACGAACATAAAAACCTCGACGAAGCATCCCAAGAGCGCGCCTTGGACTGTTTGGCAAAATTCGGCGAACGGCTGCGCGGATTCAAGCCCGAACAAGTGCGCGTCGTGGCAACCAATACCTTCCGCGTAGCAAAAAATATCGCCCAATTCCTACCCAAAGCCGAAGCCGCACTGGGCTTCCCCATCGAAATCATCGCAGGCCGTGAAGAAGCCCGCCTCATTTACACCGGCGTCGTCCACACCCTGCCGCCCAACGGCGACAAAATGCTCGTCATCGACATCGGCGGCGGCTCAACCGAATTTGTCATCGGCTCCGACCTCCAGCCGCTCGCCACCGAAAGCCTGCCCCTAGGCTGCGTCACTTACAGCCTGCGTTTTTTCCAAAACAAAATCACCGCCAAAGATTTCCAAGCCGCCATCTCCGCCGCACGCAACGAAATCCAGCGCATCAGCAAACTCATGAAGCGTACAGGTTGGGATTTCGCCATCGGCACATCCGGCTCCGCCAAATCCATCCGCGACCTCATCGCCGCCGAGCTGCCCCAAGAAGCCGACATCACCTACAAAGGCATGCGCTACCTCGCCGACCGCATCATTGAAGCCGGTTCCATCAAAAAAGCCAAATTCGAAAGCCTCAAGCCCGAACGCGTGGAAGTGTTCGCCGGCGGACTGGCCGTCATGATGGCAGCGTTTGAAGAACTCGAACTCACCAAAATGACCGTTACCGAAGCCGCCCTGCGCGACGGCGTATTCTACGATCTGATTGGGCGAGGTTTGAACGAAGACATGCGCGATCAGACGACCGCCGAGTTCCAAAACCGCTACCACGTCAGCCTCAACCAAGCCAAACGCGTCGCCGAAACCGCGCAAGCCTTTATGGACAGCCTGTGCCACGCCAAAAACGTAACCGTCCAAGACCTTGCCCAATGGAAACAATACCTCGGCTGGGCAGGCAGGCTGCACGAAATCGGACTCGACATCGCCCACACCGGCTACCACAAACACTCCGCCTACATCCTCGAAAACGCCGATATGCCCGGTTTCTCCCGCAAAGAGCAAACCATACTCGCGCAACTGGTCATCGGACACCGCGGCGACATGAAAAAAATGGCGGACATCGTCGGCAGCAGCGAAATGCTTTGGTACGCCGTCCTCTCCCTGCGCCTCGCCGCACTTTTCTGCCGCGCCCGCCTGCCTTTGGATCTGCCGCCGCAAACCCAACTGCGCGCCGACGAAACCGGCAAAGGCTTCATTCTGCGCATCAGCCAAAACTGGCTCGAACAGCACCCCCTAATCGCCGCCGCGCTCGACTACGAAAGCGCGCAATGGCAAAAGATCAATATGCCTTTCAACGTGCAGCCTCAATAGGATCAAAAAGGCAAAAAGGTCGTCTGAAAATTAGATTCAGACGACCTTTTTGCCTTTTTGTATATGAACCGTTTGTATCCGCAGAGTAGATATAGTCAATTAAAATCAAAATAGGACAGTAGCGCATCGTCAAATCGGGCGTAAT
>CAUSOO010000102.1:0-6926 GCA_963533245.1 uncultured Neisseria sp. | reverse complement strand
CCGAAACCCAATCCCTAGAACTCGCCAAAGCGTTGATTTCCCGCCCGTCCGTTACCCCCGACGACCGAGATTGCCAAAAACTGCTTGCCGAACGCCTGCACAAAATCGGTTTTGCGGCTGAAGAACTCCATTTCGGCGACACCAAAAACATCTGGTTGCGACGCGGCACGCAGGCTCCTGTCGTCTGTTTTGCAGGGCATACCGACGTCGTGCCGACAGGTCCTGTCGAAAAATGGGATTCGCCCCCGTTCGAGCCGACCGAGCGCGACGGAAGATTATACGGGCGCGGCGCGGCGGACATGAAAACCAGCATCGCCTGCTTCGTTACCGCCTGTGAACGCTTCGTTGCCGAACATCCCGACCACCAAGGCAGCATTGCGCTCCTGATTACTTCCGACGAAGAGGGCGACGCGCTGGACGGTACGACCAAAGTCGTCGATGTATTGAAAGCGCGCGACGAGCTTATCGACTACTGCATCGTCGGCGAACCGACCGCCGTGGACAAATTGGGCGATATGATTAAAAACGGCCGACGCGGCTCGCTGTCCGGCAACCTGACCGTCAAAGGCAAGCAAGGACATATTGCCTATCCGCATTTGGCAATCAATCCCGTGCATACTTTTGCCCCAGCGCTGCAAGAGCTGACGCAGGAAGTCTGGGACGAAGGCAACGAATACTTCCCGCCGACCAGCTTTCAAATTTCCAATATCAACGGCGGCACAGGCGCGACCAACGTCATTCCGGGCGAGCTGAACGTCAAATTCAATTTCCGCTTCTCTACCGAGTCCACCGAAGCAGGGCTGAAACAACGCGTTCACGCCATTTTGGACAAACACGGCGTGCAATACGATTTGCAGTGGTCGTGCTCGGGGCAGCCCTTCCTGACCCATGCGGGCAAACTGACCGACGTGGCACGCGCCGCCATCGCCGAAACCTGCGGCGTAGAGACCGAATTGTCCACCACCGGCGGCACTTCGGACGGACGCTTCATTAAAGCCATTGCGAAAGAACTCATCGAATTAGGTCCGTCCAATGCCACCATCCACCAAATCAACGAAAACGTGCGGCTGGACGATATTCCGAAGCTGTCGGCGGTGTATGAGGGGATATTGGCTCGGTTGTTGGCTGAAAAGGCCGTCTGAAAAGCAGATTGCTTGTCGGATATGGATGTCTGACAATTTGATTAGACCTAACGTGAGTTTGAGATAACGCATTGATTTTTATGTAGAGCGATTTATTTGAACGGCAATCCATTCCCTCTCCCGTGGGAGAGGGTTAGGGAGAGGGCATTGGGACGGCAACGGAAATATTGTCTGTATCTGCCCCGTTTTACCCTCTCCCCAACCCTCCCCCACAGGGGAGGGAGCCAAGTTGCAGGTACGCCAATGGAATTTTGCTTCGCATCAACTGCCTTATTTCGAACGCACGTCAAACTTAAATTTGCAAGGCCGTCTGAAAAGCAGATTGCTTGTCGGATATGGATGTCCGACAATTTGATTAGACCTAACGTGAGTTTGAGATAACGCATTGATTTTTATGTAGAGCGATTTATTTGAACGGCAATCCATTCCCTCTCCCGTGGGAGAGGGTTAGGGAGAGGGCATTGGGACGGCAACGGAAATATTGTCTGTATCTGCCCCGTTTTACCCTCTCCCCAACCCTCCCCCACAGGGGAGGGAGCCAAGTTGCAGGTACGCCGACGGAATATGGTTGAAACCCGGCCCTTCAGGGCAGTAGAATTTTGGTTTATTTTTGGGGAAGTAACCCCTTCCAAATCAGGGTAAACAGGGCTGCGCCTTATGTGCAGCCCTGTGTGTTGAAACATTGAGGAATATAACCGTGCCGTCAAATTACTTTCATACGCGTGAACGATTGGGTGCTTTAGGCGGCATCGTGCAACATCATACCGCCTTGTACCGCAGCGTGGCGGTACATGAACCGACCGTGGTTATCGTGCGGCGCGGATGCAAGAAGCTGCGGTGGGCGGGGCGCGAATTGAGGATTGCGGCGGGTGAGGTTGTTGCGTTGGCAGGCGGGCAGACGTTTGACGTCATCAATATTCCCGATTCAGACGACCTCTATCAGGCACAATGGATTGCTTTCGAACAGGAAGCCATAGAAAGGTTTGCCGCACAATACGGGACGGCGCAGGCAGTGTGCGATGCGGTGAAGCTGCCGCACCCCGGGCGGATGAGCGCGGCGTTTGATTATGCGGCTGCGACGCTGGCGGATGAAGAAGTGCCGCACAATGCGGCGGAGGCCGCGCTTTGCGGCGTGTTGGCGTGGTTGCAGCATGACGGCATCGGTTTTGCCGTGTACGAAGGCGTCAACCTGATGCGGCAAATCCGCAAACTGATTACCGCCGATATGGCTGCGGACTGGTCGTCGGCGATGCTGGCGCAGCGGCTTAATTGCAGCGAGGCCGCGTTGCGGCGGCGGTTGGCGCGGCAGGATACGAATTTCCGTACGCTGCTGACGGATGTGCGCATGATGCGCGCGCTGACGCTGTTGCAGGTTACGCAATGGCCGGTGGCGCAGATTGCCGGCGCGGTCGGCTATGACTGCCCGTCCCGTTTCAGCGCGCGCTTCAAAGAGCGGTTCGGTTGCGTGCCGTCGGCGGTCCGCTCGGAAGCGGAACCGGCGGCATATCGGCGCACGGGGCAGGTCAGCGTCGGTGTTCGACCGTGAATTTCGCTTCGCCCAAGCTGTTTGCCTTGGTGAAGAAACCGACCAGCGCGGGTGTGGATTCGGCGGTGATGTTCGGCAGCTTGGCGACTTTTAGCGCGGTGAGCGTGAATTCGTAGCGGTGTTTCCTGCCTTCGGGCGGACACGCGCCGCCGTAGCCCGGAGTGCCGAAGTCTGTGCGGGTTTGCAGCGCGCCTTTGGGCAGCCTGCCGCCTTGCGCGGTAATGCCTGCGGGCAGGCGGCGGACATCGGCTGGGATGTCGGCGACCACCCAGTGCATCCAGCCCAGACCGGTCGGCGCGTCTTTATCGTAAACGGTCAGGACGAAACTTTTTGTCCCTGCGGGCGGATTTTTCCACGACAGCGCGGGCGAAGC
Source organism: uncultured Neisseria sp. (assembly GCA_963533245.1). Lineage (GTDB taxonomy): Bacteria > Pseudomonadota > Gammaproteobacteria > Burkholderiales > Neisseriaceae > Neisseria. The sequence goes on along the minus strand of CAUSOO010000102.1, from coordinate 3,865 downwards.
ATTGCCGCCCGAACAGCCGAAACCGTAAGGCGCGCTCAAAAGCTGGTTTTGCGTGAAGCCGCCGTCTTTGGACGGGTTGTCGAATTGCAGCGTGAATGCGCCCTCGGCAAAGGCAGCGGTTGAAAAAGCCAGCAGTACTGCGGAGAGGATGCGGGTTTGCATAGATGATTCCTTTGCTTGATGAATAAGTGGATTCATTATAGGCTGTCAACGGCGGCAGGAATGTGCCGAAACGGTTGGATGATGTGCCGAAATGCGCAAATGCAAAAATCGTGGTTTCAGACGACCCTTTGCAGGTCGTCTGAAATCTTTAATTCCTTTCCCTGAGGCTTTGGAAATATCGAATATTTAGGAATTGCCGCAACCCAACCCTCAAGATTTACGTCATAGCCCGTTCCTACATCGGCGTGCGGGAATGGCGAAAATCGGGGATTTTGCCGTCAAATCCATGATAGAGATACGGAGCAAACGAATGATTACCCTGCCTTCCTTAAACGATCTGCCGTCAAAATGGGATGAAATCCGCCATTGGCTCGAAACCCAAGTTTTTGAGTGTGAAGTCATGCCGTATCCCAATCTGACGGAACACGAAGCCAAGCAGTTCGAACAGGATTTTATCGACCGCATTGGCTGCACACCTGAAGAATATGTCCGTATCCGCCGCGCCATCCGCATGTTGGAAGCGCGTTACCCTGATAGCCCGAACGAATTAACTACTGCCGCCATTGCCACGCCTTTGGGCGAGATGCTGGCGGTGTTCGGCGGTAAGGGTTTGTGTTTGCTGGAGTTTGTCGGACAGAAGCATATGGAGCAGGAAATTACTGCCGTCCAAAAAGCCTTGCGCGGACGGTTTGTGTTTCGGGAGGATGAGCGAACGCAACTTCTGCGGCAGGAATTGGACTTATACTTCAAGGGTCGTCTGAAAACCTTTGCCACGCCCTTGGAGCAGATTGGTACCGAATTTCAAAAGCAGGCATGGGATGCGCTCTTGGCGATTCCTTACGGCGAAACGCGCAGCTACAAGGAGCAGGCGCAGTGTTTGGGCAATCCCAAAGCCGTCCGCGCCGTTGCCGCCGCCAACGGGCAGAACAAAGTGTCCATCCTGATTCCCTGCCACCGCGTCATCGGCAGCGACGGCAAGCTGACCGGCTACGCGGGCGGCCTGAACCGCAAACAGTCGCTGCTTGCTTTGGAACGCGGCGAAGTTCAGACGACCTTGTTTTGATTTCGGAGCAGGCTTCGCACTCTGAAAAACGGTCGGCAATGATGCCTGACAAAATCCGCATACAAAACAATATCGGGCATCAATGTCCGACCTGCCGGAAAGGAGAAATACGAATATGAATCTGAAAAACCGCCATTTCCTGAAACTTTTGGACTTCACGCCCGAAGAAATCACCGCCTACCTCGACCTTGCCGCCGAGTTGAAAGCAGCTAAGAAGGCAGGGCGCGAAGTGCAGCGGATGAAAGGGAAGAACATCGCCCTGATTTTTGAAAAAACATCGACCCGCACCCGCTGCGCGTTTGAAGTCGCCGCGCGCGACCAAGGGGCGGGAGTGACTTATCTGGAGCCATCCGCCAGCCAAATCGGGCATAAGGAAAGCATTAAAGACACAGCCCGCGTGTTGGGCAGGATGTACGACGGCATCGAATATCGCGGCTTCGGGCAGGAAGTGGTCGAAGAATTGGCGAAATACGCCGGCGTGCCCGTGTTCAACGGTCTGACCAACGAGTTCCACCCCACCCAAATGCTCGCCGACGCGCTGACCATGCGAGAACACAGCGGCAAACCCTTGAACCAAACCGCGTTTGCCTACGTCGGCGATGCGCGTTACAACATGGCAAATTCGCTGCTGGTGTTGGGCGCGAAGCTCGGCATGGATGTGCATATCGGCGCACCGAAAACCTTGTGGCCGTCTGAAAACATCGTCGCCAGCGCCGTCGCCGTCGCCGAAGAAACCGGCGGAAAGATTTTGCTGACCGAAAACGCGGAAGAAGCCGTCAAAGGCGCAGATTTTATCCATACCGACGTGTGGGTCAGCATGGGCGAGCCGAAAGAGGCGTGGCAGGAACGCATTGATTTATTGAAAGATTACCGCGTTACTCCCGAACTGATGGCGGCATCGGGCAACCCGCAGGTTAAATTCATGCACTGCCTGCCCGCCTTCCACAACCGCGAAACCAAAGTCGGCGAATGGATTTACGAAACCTTCGGCTTAAACGGCGTGGAAGTAACGGAAGAAGTATTCGAAAGCCCCGCCAGCATCGTGTTCGACCAGGCGGAAAACCGGATGCACACGATTAAGGCAGTGATGGTGGCGGCGCTGGGGGATTGACGGAGTTTCTGTTTGAATCCATTAAAAAGGTCGTCTGAAAATCTACTATAACGGGTTTTCAGACGACCTTTTGCCTTTATATCCTTTATAATCACGTCCATCACATTTTTATCCGCGCGCCCCTCCAAGCGGCGACGGAGCAATACGCGGCAGAGGCATGGCGGGTTCAGTTTAAACGGGTTTGGCATGACTCCGCCTGTCCTGATTGAAGTTTAATCCGCCATCCGAATACGCCGCCCATCCGAAAGGTTCGCATGACCACTTATTCCCTCTTCGTTACCTGCCCGCGCGGTCTCGAAGCCCCTTTATCCCAAGAACTCGAACAACTCAAATGCCAAGACATCCGCGCCGTTGACGGCGGCGTCGCGTGCAAAGGCGGTATGGAGCAGGTGTACCGCATCAACCTGCATTCGCGCACCGCAAGCCGCGTGTTGCTGCGCCTGACCAAAAGCGGCTACCGCAACGAGCAAGACATTTATAAAGCGGCGAAAAATATCCGCTGGACGGATTGGTTCGACTTGGAACAAACCTTCAAAGTCAAAGTAGAAGGCAAACGCGCCCAAGTCAAAAGTTTGGATTTCGTCGGTCTGAAAATCAAAGACGCCGTGTGCGACGTGTTCCGCGACGCTTGCGGCGCGCGTCCCAGCGTCGGCAAAATCCGCCCCGACATCCGCATCCATGCCTTTATTGACGAGCGCGACATTCAAATTTTCATCGACACATCCGGCGAAGCCTTGTTCAAACGCGGCTACCGCCAAGACACAGGCGAAGCGCCGATGCGCGAAAACTTAGCGGCGGGCTTGCTGCTGCTGGCGGGCTATGACGGCACGCAGCCTTTCCAAGACCCGTTTTGCGGCAGCGGCACCATCGTCATCGAAGCCGCGTGGATTGCCACCCGCCGCGCGCCCGGTTTGATGCGCCGTTTCGGATTTGAAAAGCTGAAAAATTTCGATACCGCCCTTTGGAAAACGCTGCAACACGAAGCCGAAACGCAAATCCGCCCCGCGCCTGCCCCGATTTCAGGCAGCGACAACGACCGCCATATGATCCGTGCCGCCGTTGCCAACGCCCAAGCTGCCGAAGTGGACACGTTTATCCGTTTTGAAGTCAAAGACGCGCAGGATACCCGTCCGAACGGGGAAGGCGGCATTTTGATTTCCAATCCGCCTTACGGCGTCCGCCTTGCCGAAGTCCAAGCCCTGCAAGCCCTTTATCCGCAGTTGGGCGCGTGGCTGAAGCAGCATTACGCGGGCTGGCTGGCGGGAATGTTTACCGGCGACCGCGATATGCCGAAATTCATGCGCCTTTCGCCCAAACGCAAAATCCCGCTCTACAACGGCAACCTCGACTGCCGCCTGTTTTTGATGGATATGGTCAAAGGGTCGAACCGATAAATACGGTTGAAGGTCGTCTGAAAAGCGGCGGCAACGCTGTTTCCGTTTTCAGACGACCTTTTTTGTTTGGAAGAAATGCAAACGATATAGTGGATTAACTTTAAATCAGGACAAGGCGACGAAGCCGCAGACAGT
>CAUSOO010000101.1:0-6973 GCA_963533245.1 uncultured Neisseria sp. | reverse complement strand
TGTACTGTCTGCGGCTTCGTCGCCTTGTCCTGATTTAAAGTTAATCCACTATATCTAAATATTCATGACCACAAACAACCAGAGTTTTATCTTTTTCGGAGATACAAAAAAGACAAGCCCCTGAAAAATCAGGGGCTTGTCAAAATCTGGCACGCCCACGGGGAATCGAACCCCGGTTACCGCCGTGAAAGGGCGATGTCCTAACCGCTAGACGATGGGCGCGGATAAAATAAATTTTCTTTGGCGCACCCGGAGCGATTCGAACGCCCGACCCTCTGGTTCGTAGCCAGATACTCTATCCAACTGAGCTACGGGTGCACTGAAAGAAAGATTCGGATTATATTTTCCCATATATGACTTGTCAAGGGTTTTCTTGGATAAACGATGTGCAAAGTGTAGAATACTGCCCTGTTGTGTGAATTTTCAGGAATTTAGGATGTTTCATCTTTCTCGCTGGTTGAGATTATCGGAAGCTTTTACCCGATTGAACCGCCCTGTTGTGGTCGTTGATTTAGAATCTACCGGCGGCAATCTGTATCAAGACAGGGTGACGGAAATTGCTTTTCTGCGCTTTGAAAACGGCCGGGTAGAACATTACGAACAATTGATCAACCCGGGAAAGCCGATTCCTGAATTTGTCGTCCAACTGACCGGCATTACCAACGAAATGGTGGCGCAGGCTCCCGCTTTCGGTCAAATTGCCTCCGACATACTGCCTTTACTGCGCGGCTCGTTGATCGTGGCACACAACAGCCGTTTCGACTACACCTTCCTGCGCCATGAATTTTGTCGTGCAGGCATCGATTTTGCCGCTCCGGCATTGTGCACCGTCCAACTGTCCCGCCGTCTGTACCCTCAATTTTATAAACACAATCTTGACAGTATTATCAGCAGAATGGGAATCCAAACGGACGATCGTCACCGTGCATTGGCGGATGTTTTGGCGCTTGCCGATTATTTGGAACACAGCCTGAAAGAGAAAACCTCCGATGAATGGGACAATCATTGCCGTACGTTGATGAATCCGAAAATGCTGCCGACGCAGCTATCCGATTCTTTGACGGCAAAACTCTATTCATTACCCGATACGGTAGGCGTACTTGTCTGGTTTGACCATTCAGGAAAAGTGCTGTCCGTCGAAGCCTATGAAAAAACGTATAGCGAAATCGCCGCCCTACTCCACAACAAAGAAGGTTTACACTATATTCAAAATGCCGCAGATGTGAAATTCATCCCCGCGGTAGGGAGCCTGCATGCCTTGTGGTTGAAAGCTCAGGTTATGCAGGAATATCAAGAGGAGTTATCTGCACCATTTCCCCTCAAGCAATTGAATCCTAAAACATTTATGACTGTTAAGTTCATACCCGACGAACATGGCATACTGAAAGCACGAATTGTGCCGCTAGACAACGGCAGCAGCACCACCCGCCCTTACGGTTTGTTTATCCACAAAAAAGCGGCAAAACGCGCATTGAACATCTGGGCGCAAGAACACAATTTCTGTCCCGATGCCTTAAACATTTTGCCGGTCAGTCACGCGAAGGGAGCGTTATGCCCCGTGCAGGCTGTCGGCAAGTGCAATGGGACATGCTATAAAGGTGACGGAATCGAAGAACAAAATACCCGAATTCATGCCATGGCATCCAAGCTGCCTGTTGCCGACTGGGGGAAAGTGCATGAAGTGGAAATCACGGAAACAGACGAATTATCAGGCCGCAGCGTCATCATGCGCTGCGCCGGAGGCGCTTTGGAGCTGCCGAACGGACACTGGTATTTCGACAACCTGCTGCCCTCTATACTGAAGATCAAATTCAAACAAGACAGACAAAATATCCGCGTTATCGCTTGAGTAATTGACGTAAGTGGACAAACAAAGAGGTCGTCTGAAAACCAAGTTAGCGTTTTCAGACGACCTTTTTCATTACTGAGAATTATTCAAGTCTACGGTTTATCACAGCTTTTCAAATATAGTGGATTAAATTTAAATCAGGACAAGGCGACGAAGCCGCAGACAGTACAGATAGTACGGCAAGGCGAGGCAACGCCGTACTGGTTTAAATTTAATCCACTATACAAAACCTCAATCCGTCATAAGATTTATTGAGTTATCCTTTTAGATACCCGAGAAGGAATGGAGGCTTTCTCCCCGGCTTTCTTTATTTGGGAGAGGTATTTTTTATAAAATATTTTCGCATTCCGTTTATCTTTTGAATCCCAATACGCATCTGCAATATTTAAGTATGCAACAGTTCTGTCTGGGGATGCCTTAATAATCTTATGTAAGAGATATATTGCAGACTGATGATGCTCCTGATTATTAAGATAAAATGCAATATTATTATATGTTGCAATATTTTTCTGATTAATCGGGTATCTGCCAAGATACCAATCCATTCTACTTTTATCTATATCAAAACCCGAGTAGTCTTTGACATATTCTTCTAAATCGTCCAATGTATTTTCAAGTGCATAAAAAGTTCTACATTTCTCACCATGCATCTTTAAAACAGTCTGTCTATCATAATCTTTTATGGGTTTATGGATATTTTTTCTGCACTCTAAAGATTTAACGTCAAAATCTTCCTTATACAGACTAATCGTTTTCAATTTATCTAAAATTAATAACTTCCCATTCCTTTTTATGTAATATTCTTCATAAAATCTCCCACCAAAATCATCAACCCTAACGACAATAAAATCGCCCTCCTCATAAGACGTAATATTTTCCTTCTTTACGTCACTAAAAAAATTATTTATTTCAATCGATTGCTTTTTATCTCCAATTGGTTCGTAACTATTGGCGCTTACTGACACAGGAAACAGCATTATTAATAAATACAAACCGATTTTTTTCATTTTCTTTTTACTCTTTTTTAAATCTAAAAAATACAGCCATAAAGACAAACAAAGAAGATTGATGATTTTTACTGCAACTGAACAGCCCAAACCTCAGGGAAAAGGCGGAACAGACAAATCAAATTGCTTCAGTAAACCGACGGTTTCATAAACAGGCAGTCCCATCACGCCGGTAAAACTACCCTGCAAATGCTCGACAAACACGCCGCCCAAGCCTTGGATTCCGTATGCACCGGCTTTATCCATCGGTTCGCCGCTTTGAATGTAGGCAAAGATTTCGTCAGGGGATAAGGTTTTGAAACGCACATCGCTGGTTTGCAAGACGCTGCGCGTTTCGCCTTGCCAATAAACGCATACGGCAGTCAACACTTGATGGGTTTGCCCTGACAACTGCCCAAGCATTGCGGCGGCATGCTCTTGGGTTTCGGGTTTGCCGAGGATATGGTTTTGATAGGCAACTGTAGTATCGGCGGTCAGAATGGGAAATTCGGGCGGCGTATCATGTTGTGAAAACCATTGGGCGACGGCAGCAGCGTTCTTTTCGTTCGCCATACGCTGAACATAATCGGCGGCATTTTCGTCAGGAAATGGCGTTTCATCGATATCGGCGGGAATGCGCCGAATTTGGTAGCCTAAGTTTTCAAGGATTTCGCGGCGGCGCGGGCTGCCGGAGGCGAGATAAAGTGTCTTCATAGTAGGGATGGTGTTCAGATATTTGGGATACGGATTTTGGGGATTTAATCGATAAAGCGGATAGGTATACAGAAAGGTCGTCTGAAATTTTTCAGACGACCTTTCTAATCGTTAATCGTGTTGATCCAATTGATAAATTTGGGCAACGGCATCGACCAGATTGCTGTTTTCCGAGCCTGCCTTATTGAGGGTTTGAGTGGGAGAGTGGAGGAGTTTGTTGGTCAATTGGATGGAGAGCCGCTCCAATACCTCTTCCGCCGATGCACCTTTGGCAAGCTGTTTCATCGCATTTTCCAAAACCTGCCTGCGGGCGCGTTCGCCTTCGTCACGCAGGGCGCGGATAAGGGGGACGCTTTGGCGGCTTTGTTGTTGGCGGACAAACTCACCGACCTTTTTCTCCACCATAGCTTCGGCTTCGGCAGCCGCTTTTTGGCGGGCCTCCTTGCCGTTTTGGACGATGCCCATCATGTCGTCAACAGTGTAGAGATAAGCGTCGCCCAGCTCCCCCACTTCGGCTTCGATATCGCGCGGAACGGCAAGGTCGAGCAGGAACATAGGCATATTGAGACGCAGGCGCAATGCGCGTTCCACCATGCCTTTGCCGACCAACGGGAGCTGGCTGGCGGTAGAGGAAACGACGACATCGTATTCGTGCAGGATGTTGGGCAACTCTGTCAGCAGGCAAGGCTCGGCATTCAGTCCGAGTTTGTCGCACAACTCTTGGGCGCGCGGCAGGGTACGGTTGGCAACAGTAATGAGTTTGGGATTTTTGGCAGCGAAATAGGTGGCGACCAATTCAATCATTTCGCCCGCGCCGATAAATAGAACGTTCAGGTCGCTGATATCGGGAAAAATCTGTTCGGCAAGCTTGACGGATGCGGAAGCCATCGAAACGGAATTCTCGCCGACGGCAGTGTCGGTACGCACCTCTTTGGCAACGGCAAACGTTTTTTGAAACAATGCGTTGAGGTTGGTATTGATACTTTCTTGCTCTTGTGCGACACGCACGGCATCTTTAATCTGTCCCAAAATCTGCGGCTCGCCCAACACCATAGAATCCAATCCGCAGGCGACGCGGAAAGCGTGGCGGATGGTTTCGTTGTTGTCCAAGGTATAAAGATAGGGGCGGATTTCTTCGGCGGGCAGGTTGTGGTATTGCGCCAGCCATTCGATGATTTGCTCGGTTTCGCCGACGCAGTAAAGCTCGGTGCGGTTGCAGGTCGATAGAATTACTGCCTCCTTCGCTGCTTTGCTTCGAGCAAGGTTGCGGACGGCTTCGGGCAGGCTTGCTGCGGTGAATGCCAGCTTCTCGCGTATACTCAAAGGCGCAGTTTGGTGGTTGAGTCCGACGGCGGTAAGTTGCATGGGATAAGGGGGAGAGATGGTATGTGTCGGCGGGTATTATAGCTTAACTTGACTTTGAAATGAATGTGTTGGCTTCCAAACAAACAGTGCGATTGGCAAAATTTAGATTACCGGGGGTTGTCTGAAAACATCAGATTCATATAACGAAATCATCTTTAAATCGAACAAACCATTCTTTCCCATTTTCAGACGACCTGATTAAAGTAGCTCCAAACTGAGAATAAGGAGCACCCTATGACTACCACCGCCGACCCGCGCGCCAAGCTGCCCGACACCCCGCTTTCCGGCAACGAAGCTCTGAAAGACCGCAGCGACTATCTGCACGGTACCATCAAAGACGATTTGACCGACGACTTTACCGGCGGCTTTACCGCCGACAATTTCCAGCTCATCCGTTTCCACGGCATGTACGAGCAGGACAACCGCGACATCCGCGCCGAGCGCACCGATCAAAAACTCGAACCCTTAAAAAACATGATGTTGCGCTGCCGCTTGCCTGGAGGCATCATCACGCCGGCGCAGTGGCTGGGCATAGACGAATTTGCCGGCGACCACACCATTTACGGCTCCATCCGCCTGACCAACCGCCAAACCTTCCAATACCACGGCATTTTAAAAACCGATTTGAAACTGGCGCACCAGTCCCTGCACAAACTCGGCCTCGATTCCATCGCCACCGCCAGCGACGTCAACCGCAACGTACTTTGCACCAGCAATCCCGTTCAAAGCCCGCTGCACCAAGAAGCCTACGAATGGGCGAAACGCATCAGTATGCACCTTCTGCCGCGCACTATGGCATATGCCGATGTCTGGCTGGACGGTGAAAAAGTGTTCACCACCGAACCGACCGAACCACGCAACAAAGAAATTGCCGACGACGTCGAACCGATTTTGGGCAAAACCTACCTGCCGCGCAAATTCAAAACCGCCGTCGTTATCCCGCCTGACAACGATGTGGACATTCATTCCAACGATTTAGGATTTGTCGCCATCGAAGAAAACGGCAAACTCGTCGGCTTCAACGTCCTTGTCGGCGGCGGGTTATCCAGCGAACACGGCAACACCAAAACCTACCCCAACACCTCCTACGAATTCGGCTTCGTCCCCCTCGAATACACCCTCAACGCCGCCGAAGCCGTCGTCAGCACCCAGCGCGACTGGGGCAACCGCAGCGACCGCAAAGCCGCCCGCACCCGCTACACCCTCCAGCGCGTCGGTGTTGAAGTGTTCAAAGAAGAAGTCGAACGGCGCATGGGCATCAAGTTCGAACCCATCCGCCCCTACGCCTTCACCCATCGCGGCGACCACATCGGCTGGGTTAAAGGCCTCGAAGGCAACTGGCACCTGACCCTGTTCATCGAAAACGGCCGCCTGCTCGACTACCCCGGCAGGCCGTTGAAAACCGGCGTGCGCGAAATCGCCAAAATCCACCCCGGCGACTTCCGCCTGACCGCCAACCAAAACCTCGTCGTTGCCAACGTTCCGCCCGAGCTGAAAGACACCATAGACAAAATCGCCAAAGAACACGGCTTAATCAGCAAATCCATCACCATCCAGCGCGAAAACTCGATGGCGTGCGTCGCCCTGCCGACCTGTCCGCTGGCAATGGCGGAAGCCGAACGCTTCCTGCCGTCGTTCTCCGACAAAATCGACGAAATGTTCGCCAAATACGGCTTGGAAGACGAATACATCGTCCTGCGCGTCACCGGCTGCCCGAACGGTTGCGGCCGCGCCATGCTCGCTGAAATCGGCTTGGTCGGCAAAGCCGTCGGCCGCTACAACCTCTACGCAGGCGGCAACCGCGAAGGCACCCGCATCCCGCGCCTGTTTAAAGAAAACATTACCGAACCCGAAATCCTCGAAATCGTCGACGGCTGGGTCGGCAACTGGGCGCAAAACCGCCTCGACGACGAAGGCTTCGGCGACTTTGCCGTCCGTACCGGCATCGTCAAACCCGTCCTCGACCCGCCGCGCGATTTCTGGGCTTGAAAACCTGTTGGCAGATTATAGTGGATTAACTTTAAACCAATACGGCGTTGCCTCGCCTTAGCTCAAAGAG
>CAUSOO010000100.1:0-7340 GCA_963533245.1 uncultured Neisseria sp. | reverse complement strand
CTGTACTGTCTGCGGCTTCGTCGCCTTGTCCTGATTTAGTTAATCCACTATAAAACAGCTTGCCCCGGTGGATAACGATTGGCGCACTGGGGCGGAAGCGGTTGTGAAAGGGCGTCGGCTGCCCCTTTATTCGATTTTCAGATCACCGACCAAAGCCGCCAGCGTGGACAGGCGTTGTTCGGATTTTGCCACGAATGGATTTTCAGTATCCCATGCGTAGCCTGCCAAAATGGAAGAAATCATGCGGCTGATTTCAGGGCTGCGGTTGGGTGCGTACACGACGTTTTGGAAGCGGAAATCATACCAGCCGTCGACGTAAGTGCGGAACGCGTTTACACCGATCATCAGCGGTTTGGCAAATTCGGCATCCCAGTCCACTGCGCTGCCTTCAAGCTGTTTTGCCAACAGGTCGGCGGCGAGTTTGGCGGAGTGCAGCGCGATGGTGACGCCTGATGAGAACACGGGGTCGAGGAACTCAGCGGCATTGCCCAACAGCGCGAAATGTTTGCCGTGCAGCGATTTGACGTTGGCGGAATAGCCTTGGATGGAGCGGAACGGAAAGTCGTTTTCCCAGACGGCTTTATCCAGAATTTCTTTCAGCATCGGGCATTCATAGACAAATTTTTTCAACACGGTTTCCGATTCGCCCGCGAGTACGTTGGGTGTGCCGACTACGCCGATGGAGCAGCGGTTGTCGCCGAAGGGAATCAGCCAAATCCACACGTCGCGGTGTTGCGGGTGGGTGGTAATCAGAATTTTGCTGCGGTCGAATTTCGGGTGGGTGATGTTGTCGTCGATGTGGGTGAAATGCGCTTGGCGCGGAGGCAGGTGCGACGGCGTTTCCAAGTCCAGCAAACGCGGCAGCACGCGGCCGTAGCCGCTGGCGTCCAATACGAATTTCGCGGTCAGCTCGTAGCTTTCGCCCGTGTCGGCTTCCACGTTCAAACGGGCAAGGTCGCCGCTGTTGTCGAACGCGGTCACGCCGTGTCCGAAACGCACTTCCACGCCTTGTTTGGCGGCTTCGTCAATCAGGATTTTGTCGAAAATACCGCGGCGCACTTGGTAAACCGTGCCGGGGCCGTCTGAAAATTTATCAGTGAAATCAAATTCGGTATAACGGCTGCCCCATGAAAACGCCGCGCCGTTTTTAAACTGAAAGCTGGGTTCGGCGTGTACGGCGTCGGCAAATCCGGCTTCTTCCAGCATTTCCATGCAGTGCGGCAGCAGGCTTTCGCCGATGACGAAGCGCGGAAAGTGTTGTTTTTCCAATACGCAGACTTTATAACCTTTTTTGTGAAGCAGGGCGGATGCTACCGAGCCTGCAGGACCTGCGCCGATCACGGCGACATCGAATTGAGGTACGGACATTTAAATATACTTTCAAAACATAACAAAATAAAACGGGCGCTATTTTACTCCTTAATAGACTTATCTGAAATGAATTTTAAAGGCGACATCATGACTAAGATGAAATGGTTGCATAAACGACAACAGCCCTATATCGGGATAGGGCGGATTGCGGCTTGACATGGATGGTTTTGTTGTCAATTTGTCTGATAAAAAGGTCGTCTGAAAACCTCGAATCAAGGTTTTCAGACGACCTCTTGCTGTTTTCAGTTAATCAATCCTCCGCCTTCGGCTCGGGAACGTCAAACACCTGACGCAGATAGGCGAGGAAGGTGTTGTTGGTAGTCATGGTTTTGCCCGGAGAGTCGGAGAGTTTGGCGACGGATTGACCGTTGCACTCGACAAGTTTCAAAACAATGTTCAGCGGGGTATGGCCCATGTCGTTGGTGAGGTTGGTGCCGATACCGAAGCTGGTTTTGAAACGGTCTTTGAAATATTGGTGCAACGCCCACGAGCGTTCGATGTCCAGACCGTCGGAGAAGGTCAGCATTTTGGTGCGGCTGTCAATTTTGAGTTTTTTATAGTGCGCATGCGCTTTGTCGCCCCATACATAGGGGTCGCCGCTGTCGTGGCGCAGACCGTCGAAGAGTTTGGCGAAATAGAGGTCGAAGTCGCGCAGGAAGGCATCCATGCCGACCACGTCGGTCAGTGCGATGCCGAGGTCGCCGCGGTATTCGTGTACCCAGCTTTCGAGGGCGGCTTTTTGGAAATTGCGCAGGCGCACGTCGAGGGCTTGGAAGGCTTGGAGGAACTCGTGCGCCATCGTGCCGATGGGGGTGATGCCGATTTTTTTGGCGAGATAAACGTTGCTGGTACCGCGCACGATGTCGGGGGCGGCTTCAAGCAGGGTGCGGATGACGTGTTCCTGCCAATCGAGGGTGTAGCGGCGGCGGGTGCCGAAGTCGGAGATGAGGAACGGCGGATCGTCGGGGTTTTGCGCGGCGGAGATTTCTTTGAGGCGTTGCGCTTTGGCTTGGAGGCGGCGTTCGCCTTCTTCGATGACGGCGGGGGTTTCGAGACGGCGGAAGTAGAGTTCGTTGACGATGGCGAGGATGAAGATTTCAAAGAACATCGCCTGAATCATAGGGCCTTCGATGCGGATGTTCAGACGACCTTCATTGTCGGGGCTGACTTTGACGAAGCGGCGTTGGAGTTGGAAGAGTTCGAGATAATCGACAAAGTCGCTTTTGATGAAGCGCAGGCTGCGCAGGTAATCGAGTTCGTCGTGGGTGAAGCGCAGTTGGCAGAGCGCGTCGAGTTCTCGTTCCAAGTCGCTTTGGATGTCGGCAAGCGGGTAAACCATGTCTTTGTTGCGACAGCGGAACTCATAAAGGCTGTGGGTTTGGGGGAATTGGTGCAGTATCACCTGAAGCATGGTGAACTTGTACAGGTCGGTGTCGAGCAGGGAGCGGATAACGGGCGTTTGAGGTGCGGTCATGGCTTTTCTCTCGTTCAGCGTAAATGTAAAGCATTATTAGAACACGGTTAGACGGACGGGTGTTACTTTTTTTGGTTGGAGAAGCGTTGAAAAGGTCGTCTGAAAATCTTTCAGACGACCTTTTTCTTCATATAAAACCGACATCAATTATTTGTCCACAACGATTTTGGCTGCCTGTCCGTCAGGCGAGGGTTCGTATTGTGTGGATTCGTCGCCGTAATACAGCACGCCGAGTTTGATGGGGATGCGGCCTTGCGATTTGCGGTGGGCGTTGGAGTCGCGCAGGGAGTAGGCGCAGCCGCAGTATTCCTGCTGGTAGAAGTGTTCTCGTTTGCTGATTTCGATCATGCGCGCGCTGCCGCCGCCTTTGCGCCAGTTGAAATCCCAATACACGACGTCGTCGTAAGGTGCGGCGGCGCGGTGGCCGCAGTCGTTGATTTGCGCCATGTTTTTCCAGCGGGAAATGCCCAGCGAGCTGGTGAAGACGGGGAAGCCGTTTTCGTGGGCGTATTGGGCGGCTTTTTCGAAACGCATGTCGAAACACATGGTGCAGCGGATGCCGCGTTCGGGTTCGAATTCCATGCCTTTGGCTTTGGCGAACCATTCTTTGCGGTCGTTTTCGTAGTCGTCGTCTTTGTCGATGAAGGGGATGCCGAATTTGTCGGCGAAGCGCATGTTTTCTTCTTTGCGCAACATGTATTCTTTGAGCGGGTGGATGTTGGGGTTGTAGAAGTAGATGGTGTAGTCGATGCCGCTGGCGAGCATGGCTTCCATGACTTCGCCGCTGCACGGGGCGCAGCAGGAATGCAGCAGGACTTTTTTATGGCCGCCGGGCGGGACGAGGACGGGGCGGTTGATGTCGGTAACGATGGGGCTGGTTTTGTCGTTCATGATCGGGGTGTTCCGTTTGTGGTGTTTCAGACGACCTTTGGGTTTTATGGGTCGTCTGAAATGTCGTTATGGGATGGGTTTGTTTTGTTTTTTGGCTGCTTTGCCGTCTTTGGGGTCGGGTGGCGGCGGCTCGGCGAAGATGCTTTCGGGGTTGGGGTGTGCGGCAAATTCTTGCAGCAGTTTTTGGTAGTCTTGGGACTGTTTCATCAGCTCTGCCGCGGCGGTCCGCAGGTTGTCCACGTCTTCGGGCGGGAGGTAGAAGCTGGTGGGGATGTTCAACACTTTGTCGCGCAACGCGGAGGGCGGCAGGTCTTTGAGGTTGAGGCTGACGAAGGAAAAGCTGATTCCGTCGCCGTTTTGTCGGCTGGTTTCGTTGCGTTTGTCGACGAAGGCGCGGAAGCGGCGTTGGGATTCTTGGGTGTATTGGTCGATGGGGATGTTGACGATGGCGGTAACGACGTCGCGGAATCCGGGTACGGCGGCGGTTTTGTCCATATTGCTGCTGATTTGGTTTTGGGCGTTGACGCTGATGACGACGATGTGGCGCAGGTTGCGGCTGCGGATTTGTTGTTCCAACACTTTGTCGGGATACATTTCGGTCATGTCCAAGAGGCTGCGCATGCCGAGGTTGTCGGTTAAGCCGCCGTCTATCAGGTGGATGTAGGGACGGGTTTTGCTGTCGCTGTATTTGTTGAACCTGTCTTTAAACTCTTGATAGGTGGCGTTTTGCTGCTTTTGGGACTCGAGGCCGGTCATTTGCAGCTGTGGCGGCAGGGTGTAGCCGCAGTTGCCGCCGTTGTTGTTGAGGGTAATCGGGGCGAAGATCATGGGTACTGCGCTGGAGGCGGCAACGGCGCGGGCCAGACGCAATCTGCCCAAGTCGATACACATGGGGTCGAAGTATTCTTGCGTGAAGTTCAGGCGTTCGCCCGCGCCCATGTCGGTGGCGGAAATGATGGCGAACGGGCCTTTGCCGTGCATTTCCAAATCGCGGAAGGTGGCTTTGCCGAAAAGGTGGTTTTCAAACTGCTCCTGCAAGAGGTCGCCGCGTCCGTATTCGGGTGAGGCGAGGCGGGGCAGGTTGGACATGGAAAAGGCTTGTTTGACGACTTGGCGTTGGAAGTTTTGGTGAAGGAAACGCTTGTAAAACATGGGGATGGTTTCTTCGCCTTTGAGCGCGAAGTAGGCGGCGAGGACGGAGCCGCCGGATACGCCGACCACCAAATCGACATTGGACATCAGCGACTTGCTTTTGCCGCCGATGGTGACTTTTTGCTGCTGAAGCTGTTCCAACACGCCGTAGCCCAACGCCGCCGCGCGCGTTCCGCCGCCGGAGAGCATCAGGATGATGAAGGTGTCGTCTTCTTCGCGCCGAAACTGGCTGGTTTCAAAACGATAGCCTTGGTTCATATCAATTTTATTGATGGTGGCGACAGGCTGATACTTGACCAGCGAGCAGGCAGACAGCGCGGCCAAGGTAAAGGCGGTCAGGACGGTTTTGAACGGGCGTTTCGGCATGGAAGTTTGGTTGTGAAACAAAAGAGCTTGATTATAATGGATTAAATCGGTTTTCGATACCTGCCGGCGGGTTAAGGCGATGCCGCAGCGTAGATTGAAAGGTTTTCAGACGACCTTGGTTCATTACGCAATCGGACAGGTCGTCTGAAAAATAAAATTAGGTTTAAGGCTTGTCCGCCTTGTCTCCGATTTTGCCTTCTTTGCCTTGAAGCAGGTTTTGGATATTGCTTTTATGGCGGTACAACACCAGCACAGCGATGACGACGGTCGCCCAAGCCCAAGAAGAGTAGGGCATCAGCCAGAAGGCGACGAGCGGCGCGGCTACGGTGGCGACGAGTGCGGCGAGTGAGGATACTTTAAAGCCGAACGCCATCACCAGCCAAATCGCCGCGCAAACCAAAGCCGTTGCAGGAGAAAGCGCCAGCAGTACGCCCAAAGCAGTTGCCACGCCCTTGCCGCCTTTAAAGCCGAAAAACAGTGGCCACATATGTCCGACCAACGCGGCGACGGCAACCGCCGCTATGGTGATGTCCGACAGATTCAAAGCATCTTGCAGACAGCGTGCCAAAACCACCGCCACCAAACCTTTGAGCGCGTCGCCCAGCAAAGTCAGCGCCGCCGCCTTTTTCTTGCCGCTGCGTAAAACATTGGTCGCGCCGGGGTTGCCCGAGCCGTAAGTGCGCGGATCGTTCATGCCGTAATATTTGGAAACAATGACGGCAAACGACAGCGAACCGATTAAATAAGCCGCGATAACGGCGGATACATTGAACATTTCAGATGCTTTACTTAAAATGGGACGCTCATTTTATCAAAAAAACAGGCAGACAAATGGACAAAATCTTTTTACGCGGCATGAAGGCGGACACCTTGATCGGCGTGTACGACTGGGAACGCGAACGCCCCCAAACCCTGATTTTGGACTTGGACATCGGCATCCCCGAACAAAGCGGTCAAGACGACCGCATCGGCAATACCGTCCACTACGGCGAAGTCTGCGAAGCCGTCAGGGCAAGCCTTGCCGAACAAAGCTTCCTCTTGCTCGAATCATTGGCGGAACACATCGCCAAACTCATCCTCGACAATTTCGGCGCGTTGAGTGTGCGCGTCAAAATCATCAAACCCGGCATCCTGCCCGATGTCAAAGAAGTCGGCATTGAAATCGAACGCAGCAGGGTTTAAAGCAGCACAAACGGTTTAGCGAAACCCGCTTCGCTCCCTTTCAGACGAGCTTTTTCATGACTCAAGAGGTCGTCTGAAAGCGCGGCTCCAAAGAAGTTAAAACCCATTCCCGATTTTCAGACGACCCCGTATCAAACTTTATAAAGAGAACACGCAAATGGATTTGAAAGAAACCAAACTCAGTAGCGAGCCGATTTACCAAGGCTCATTTGTTACCATCAACCGCGACAAAGTCCGCCTGCCCAACGGCAACGAAAGCCAGCGCATCGTCATCCGCCATCCCGGCGCGGCCTGCGTTTTGGCGGTTACCGAAGAGGGCAAAGCCGTACTCGTGCGCCAATGGCGTTACGCCGCAGACGCTGCCACGCTCGAGCTGCCCGCCGGCAAACTCGATGCAGGCGAAGACCCCGCCGAATGCGCCCTGCGCGAGCTGGCGGAAGAAACCCCGTACACCGCCGACCGCGTCAAACTCATCAGCAGCTTCTACACCGCCATCGGCTTCTGCGACGAAAAAATGTACTTCTACCAAGCAGAAGGCGTGCGCCTCGGCAGCACTCTGAGCAACGACGAAGACGAAATCACCGAAACCGTCCTGATGAGCAAGGAAGAAGCCCGCACCGCTTTGGCACACAACGAAATCAAAGACGGCAAAACCCTAATCGGCCTGCAATATTGGCTGATGCAGGATTGATGTGAAAAGGATGTAAAAAGGTCGTCTGAAAGAATGTGGCACGTTTTCAGACGACCTTTCTGCAAACCGGCTGCATAGCAATACCCATAAAACCGACGGATTTCAAATCCGCCTTATATAGTGGATTAACTTTAAATCAGGACAAGGCGACGAAGCCGAAGACAGTACAGATAGTACGGAACCGATTCACTTGGTGCTTCAGCACCTTAGAGA
>CAUSOO010000099.1:0-7358 GCA_963533245.1 uncultured Neisseria sp. | reverse complement strand
AAAGAGAACGATTCTCTAAGGTGCTGAAGCACCAAGTGAATCGGTTCCTTACTATTTGTACTGTCTGCGGCTTCGTCGCCTTGTCCTGATTTAAATTTAATCCACTATACACGCTATTTCGATGCCTGCCGTATGAGCAAAATGACAACAATCAAAACGTCCTCCCCCGATATCCGAATTTTCCAAAGAAACCTATCGGCAGCCGTTTTGTAATAAAAGGTCGTCTGAAACCGTATGATGGTTTTCAGACGACCTTTTCCCCTTCATCTGAGCAGACTTACCCCAGATATTTCAGTTTGCCTTTGAAATCTTCCAGCTTCTCATAGCCTTTTTTCGCCATGATGGCTTTCAAGCCAAGCGAAACACGTTCGAAAACTTCGACACCTTGCTGATGCAGCGCCGTGCCGATTTGCACCATGCTCGCGCCGCACAAGATATGTTCAAACGCATCGCGACCGGTATAAACGCCGCCTGTGCCGATGATTTGGATGGACGGATTCAATCTTTGGTAGAACGCGTGGACATTGGCGAGCGCGGTCGGTTTGATGTATTCGCCGCCTATGCCGCCGAAGCCGTTTTTAGGCCGGATCACGACGGATTCGTCTTCGATATACATGCCATTGCCGATGGAATTGACGCAGTTGACGAATTTCAGCGGATGGCGGTTGAACACTTCCGCCGCTTGGTCGAAATGGACGATGTCGAAATACGGCGGCAGTTTGATGCCTAAAGGCTTGTCGAAGTAGCCGAAGGCTTCGCCCAAAATCCGCTCGGTCGTTTCAAAGTCGTAGGCGATTTGCGGCTTGCCGGGGACGTTCGGACAGGAAAGGTTGAGTTCGGTAATGCCTTTAAAACCGCTGTTTTGCACTTTTTTCAACAGCGTGTGTGTTTCATCGGGCGACATACCGACCAGTGAGAGGAAAAATGTCCGTTCGGGCTGCGATTCTTGAAGGCTCAGCAAATAATCCAGATAGTAATCAATGCCTTGATTCGGCAAACCCATAGAATTGATGCTGCCCAGCGGTACATCGCGGTAACGCGGCTCTGGATTGCCCGCCCGCGCTTCCAGCGTTGCCGTTTTGGTGACGAAGCTGCCCGCGGCGGATTGTCTGACTTCTTCCAATTCTTCCACGGTCATACACGCCACACCAGCGGCGTTCATCAGACAGTTGTCAAAAGAAAAACCGGCGATTTGTGTTCTCAATGACGGCATATCCTGCTCCTTTCCCTTGAAAAATCAAATTGATTGCGAAGCGTAACACGAATAGGCGGCAAAATTTTTAACAAACATCAAATGACAGACAATGTAGGGAAATGTTGTTTTATAGTGGATTAAATTTAAACCAGTACGGCGTTGCCTCACCTTGTCCTGATTTAAATTTAATCCGCTATATATGATGAAGGAAAGGCGAAAAAAGGTCGTCTGAAAGCATGGTTTCAACAAAGTGAAAACCTAAAATGCTTTTCAGACGACCTTTGTTTGTCTGTTCAAAATACGGTTAAAATCCCCAACCCTACCCTTTTGATTTTTCTTGTCTCCGGATTTCAATATGTTTCAAAACGTCATGGCGGTTGCGTTTGGCGCGGCTTTGGGTGCACTGTCCCGCTGGTTGCTCGTTCTCGCCTTTGCCGCACTCTCCGTCCCATTTTCGGCAGGCACGCTTGCCGCCAACTGGATCGGCGCGTTCTTAATCGGCATCTGCGCCGAATGGCTGGATAATCCGCAATGGAAGCTTTTACTGATTACCGGTTTTCTCGGCAGCCTGACGACGTTTTCCAGCTTTTCATTGGAAATGGTCACCCTGATGCAGGCGCAACGCTGGGCGACGGCGTTTTCAGCGGTCTGCCTGCATGTTTTCGGCTCGTTCCTGCTGACGGCGTTGGGCATTTACTTGGCGCAAAGCTGGAAATAGCCGCGAACATCGTCATCTCAATAAAATATTCTTACTCTATCCCGATATCCAAACACACGGTTTCGCCGCAATATGCTTTGCCTGCGTCGGTCATATGCGCGGGTTTGTAGGCGGCGAAGGCGTAGGTCAGGTCGGCGCGGAAGGTGTCTTTGTCTGCTTCGCCGGTGTCGCAGTTCAGCCCGGTCGGGATGTCCAACGCGATTTTGAAGCCGTCAGCTTGGTTCAGCAGGCGGCAGACGGCGGCGGCTGTTTCGGGCAATGCGCCGCTGAAGCCTGTTCCGAAAATGCCTTCAATAACGAGGTCGTAACCTGTTTTCAGCCGACCTTCCAGTTCGTCGGGGCGGATAAAGCTGACGCCGTCCGAGTGATTCAAACGCTCGCGATTCAACTGCGCCAGCGGCGACAGTTTATCTCCCAAGACGAAAACAACATCCGCCTGCCAATCATGTTCGGACAACACGCGCGCGATGACCAAACCGTCGCCGCCGTTGTTGCCCTTGCCGCAAACGATTAACGCGCGTCCTGCTTTGGGGAAACGGCGCAGCAAATCCGCGGTGGCGGCTTGTCCCGCGTTTTCCATCAGTTGCTCGAAAGTCGTGCCTTTATCGACTGCCATTTGTTCGTGTTCGCGCATTTCTGCGGCGGTGTAGATTTTCATCATTCGCTCCTTCGGTCTTCATTTCTCTATAAGACATCCAAACGAAAACCTTATCAATAGCCCTTCCCGACTTTCACAACGAATCATTCGCTTTCTTTGATTTGTCGCAATATGTCGTCTGAAAATAAGGAACTTGGTGGCTTTGTATTTGATTTTTATGTTAACAAGATTTATTATCATAATAAAACAAAGTGATAAACAATCAAAACTACTTCTTTTGCGGGGACGGGCGTTGGGATATGCCTCTGCCTACCCTGTGTCTGATTCGTCTTTACTTGCCGTCTCTTTTTTCAATCGACAACGAAAGTAAAACACACTATGTCTGCCATACCTTTGTCAAAACTCAGTAAAGGCGCAGTCGCGCACATCGACTCCATCGTCCCCAATTCGACTTTCGGCGAACTCGACCCGCTGGTTACACGCCGCCTTGCCGACTTGGGCTTTTCAAGCGGAATGCCGTTGCAGGTGATTGCCGTCGGCGGATTCGGACGCGGTCCGTTTGCCGTGCGGTTGGGCAACCAGTCTCAATTTTCGTTGCGGCAGGAAGAGGCGGGAAAAATTATGTGCCATGTGATTGACGGCTGACTTACGCCGTACCCACAGGCAGGCTTCGCACTCTGAAAATGCGGCAAAGGCGGATTGAATCTGACCGCCATGTCCTTTTCAGACGGCCTTAGGCCGTCTGAAAGCGCAGTTTCAACGCCCTTCCCCAAATCCAACCCCAACTCCATCACACAAACAAAAAAGGAGAATTTAATTCATGGAACTAAGCTATTTCGCCTTGATCGGTGCGCCAAACTGCGGCAAAACCGTTTTGTTCAACGGCTTGACCGGCGCCCATGCCAAGGTTGCCAATTATCCGGGCGTAACGGTCGATAAGCGCGAGGGTGCCTTCCTCGACGACGCGGCCGTCCGCATTATCGACCTGCCGGGCACATACAGCCTGCGCACGACCAGCCCCGACGAAGCGGTGGCGAAAGATGTCGCTGTGGGCAAACTGGGCATTCCACCCGACGCTATTATTGCCGTTGCCGACGCGACCAACCTGCGTATGACCTTGCGCATGATTCTGGAACTGAAAACGTTGGGACTGCCTATGGTGGTGTCGCTGAACATGAGCGACGTTGCCCGCAAAAGGGGCTTGAATATCGATGCGGCCAAACTGAGCGAGCTGCTGGGCGTACCCGTTTTGGAAACGGTGGCGGTGAGCGCGTCGGGCATACACGCGGTGCGCGAGGCGGTGGCCAAGCTGCCGCGCAAACGCTCTTTCCCTGCCAGCCCCGCCTCTGCCGAACGCACGCTTGATGCGCTGGAAAGCGACAAACTTTATCAAGAAGTCGAATCGATTTTGGCACAGGTCGTCCGCACGGAAATGACGCTGCCGGCATGGCATAAGAAACTGGACGACATCGTGCTGCACCCCGTGCTGGGTATGATTCTGCTGCTGGTCATCCTGTTTATGGTGTTCCAAGCGGTTTACACTTGGGCGGCACCGATTATGGACGCCATCGAAGGCGGCTTTACCGCGCTGGGCGAATGGGTCGGCGCAAACATGGCGCCGGGCATCCTCAACGACTTGCTCGTCAACGGCGTGATTGCCGGTACCGGCAGCGTATTGGTGTTCCTGCCGCAGATTACGATTCTGTTCGCCTTCATCCTGCTTTTGGAAGACTCCGGCTACCTGCCGCGCGCGGCGTTCCTGCTGGATAACGTGATGGCGAAAAGCGGCCTGTCCGGACGCTCGTTCATCCCGCTCCTGTCGAGTTTCGCCTGCGCCGTTCCCGCCGTGATGTCGGCGCGCACGATTCACGACCCGCGCGAACGCCTCGTTACCATCGCCGTCGCCCCGCTGCTGACCTGCTCCGCGCGGCTGCCCGTGTACGCGCTGATTATCGCCGCCGTCATTCCCAACCGCACGGTGGGCGGGATTTTCAACCTGCAAGGGCTGACGCTGTTCGTCCTCTATATCGCAGGCATCCTGTCGGCTGCTTTGGCGGCGTACATTATGAAACGCTTGGCGCGAATGAAAGGCAATGTGCAGCAATTCCCGCTCTTGATGGAGCTGCCGACCTTCCGCACGCCCAACTTCAAACACATCATGACCAGCCTGTGGGACAGGGTAAAAGCCTTCCTGAAACGCGCCGGTACGATTATTTTCGCGCTGACCGTGATCCTGTGGGGCCTGGTAAGCTGGCCGCAACCGCCCGCAGGCGCAACGGGCGCGGCAATCGATTACAGCCTCGCCGGCACCATCGGCCACGCCATCCAGCCGCTGTTCGCCCCGCTGGGCTTCACTTGGGAAATGTGTATCGCCATGATTCCGGGCATCGCCGCACGCGAAGTCGTCGTTGCCGCACTGGGTACGGTCTATGCCGTCAGCGCATCGTCTGAAGACGCCGTACAAAACGCGCTGATTCCAATCGTGCACAACAACTGGGGCCTGCCGACCGCCTTCGCCTTCCTGGCATGGTATGTGTACGCCCCGATGTGTGCCGCGACTTTGGCAGTCATCAAACGCGAAACCAAATCCACAAAAAATATGGTGATGATTACAGGCTATTTGTTCCTGATGGCTTACTTCGCCGCATTTGTGGTTTACCAAACTACTAACTGGATACTCAAATCATGACTCAATATATTATCGTCGGCATCATCATGCTTGCCTGCCTGTTTTTCCTCTTGCGGAAATTCTTGTTCAAACCGAAAAAACACGATTGCAGCAGCGGCTGCGGCAAATGCGGCGGTTGCGGTTAAATATGGATAGCTAGGAAGCAGAAAGGTCGTCTGAAATGGTTTCAGACGACCTTTTGTATAGTGGATTAAAATTGCAATGATACGGCGTTGCCAACGCCCTTATGTACTACCCGTACACGGCGGGCGTTGCCGCCTTGTCTCATTTTTATTTTAATCCACTATATGTTTGGGCTATGGTTCTGCGGTTGTTTTAGGACTTTCCATCATTCGATAACAAAACGCTTAAACAGCCTTTTTTCTTGGAAAGATGATACAAGTAATTAAAAATATCAAAGTTCCGCCCACAAAATCAATAAAATGGTGTTGATAGACAAACAAGACCGAAATGGCGAGTAACAATCCCCATATACCAAAAAATGATTTTAAGAATTTGGATTTGACTTCCCTGCAATAAACCTCAGCCGAAAGAAAAGCAAAACTCACATGCAATGACGGACATTGGTTAAAACTACTGTCTATTTTGCCCAATATATAAAAGAAAGATTTTAAAATTTGGTTATCGACTTCGGGTTTGGGAAAATAAAATTTCATTGGAAATATGACGAATAGAGCAGTAGAAACCGCAATTAAAAAGGCTGCCCTCTTTATCAGCAATTTCAAATTGCTTTCGTTCTTTTCCAAAAATATAGTGGCTAAGAAGAAAACCTGAGACGTCATATAAGGCAACATAAATATGGGCAAAAAAGGAATATTCCTTTCCCAGTCCATAAAATATGAAGGCACATTATCGACTGTATAGGTATAAAACTCAGCCCCTTTGTACAAAATGACAAAAAATATCGATATAAAAATTGTATATTTAATCTTTAATTTTGACAGCTTATCCACTTACAAATTTTCTCCAATCACAATTCCAACATAATCAAAATAGCAGAGTTTCATCACGATATCATATATGTTAACCAGATGGAAATATGATTATGGATACTTACATCAGTAAACGTAGTTTGGCTCATACCCAACCATCACATCTAAGCCTCCACAACAAAAAGGTCGTCTGAAAACCAAACTCCGGTTTTCAGACGACCTCAATCTTTCAAAACTTTCAACCAACCTTATTTCAATGCTTCCAGCAGCTTCCCGTGTATCCCGCCGAAACCGCCGTTGCTCATGACCAAAATATGGTCGCCTGCTTCGGCATTTTTCACGATTTCGGCGACGAAGGCATCGAAGTCTTTGCCGACGTGCAGCTTGCCGCCCAAAGGCGCGAGGGCTTCGGCGACGTCCCAGTCCACGCCGCCGGCGTAGCAGAACACTTGGTCGGCACCTTTGAGGCTTTCGGGCAGAGCGGCTTTCATGGTGCCGAGTTTCATGGTGTTGGAACGCGGTTCGAGGACGGCGAGGATGCGTGCGTTTCCGACGCGCTGGCGCAGGCCTTCGATGGTGGTTTCGATGGCGGTCGGGTGGTGGGCGAAGTCGTCGTAAACGGTGATGCCGTTTACCGTGCCTTTGATTTCCATGCGGCGTTTGACGTTTTTAAATGCGCTCAAGGCTTCGCAGGCGGTCTGAATATCAACTCCGGTATGGCGTGCGGCGGCGATGACGGCGAGCGCGTTCATGCGGTTGTGTCCGCCCATCAAATCCCATGCGACGTGTCCGGCTTTTTTGCCGTCAAGCAATACGTCGAACGAGCCGTCGGCATTGACTTCGCCGACCTGCCAGCCGTGTTCGGTGCCAAATTTTTCCACCGGTGTCCAGCAGCCTTTGTCCAAAGTATCTTGCAGGCTTTGCTGCTGTCCGTTGCAGACGATTAAGCCTTCGGACGGCACGGTGCGCACGAGGTGGTGGAACTGGGTCTGTATCGCGCCCAAATCGGCGAAGATGTCGGCATGGTCGAATTCCAGATTGTTCAACACGGCGGTACGCGGGCGGTAATGCACAAATTTGGAGCGTTTGTCGAAAAAGGCGGTGTCGTATTCGTCGGCTTCGATAACGAAAAACGGCGATTTGCTGTTCGGGTCTTGGCGCGGCGTTTGCGGCAGACGGGCGGAAACGCTGAAGTTTTCCGGTACGCCGCCGATGAGGAAGCCCGG
>CAUSOO010000098.1:0-7477 GCA_963533245.1 uncultured Neisseria sp. | reverse complement strand
CAAGTTATCGTCTATTCAAAACAATTGGCGGGACTTCTTCCATTTATCGTAATACATAAAACCCATCTGATCGATTTTCCATTCTCCGCCTTCCAAAACCAGCGTATAGGTTTTCTTTTCCCCACTATAATCCAACACATCTATTTCATATTTTTTATCACTGATTTTCCGTTCAGACGTAATCGTTTCGTTATATTCTGGTGGCATTTGAAAATCAGGAGCTTCTTGTCTAGCTTGCCTTAAAGATAAAGCTTTTTTAGATAAAAATTGGTGATGTATTTTTTTGATTTCATCAGCTCTTTTTTTGCTGTTTTCATCGTGATTAATTTCAAAAAAAGTACCTTCATCCAAACTTTTTTGAGTAAGCCCTCCCCAATACAATTCATAATCTTTCATTTGTTGAATGAACTCAGCTAATGTTTCATGCGCGGTTTTCATATTACGAATTTCCTTTAAAGTGTTCTAAATTGCATTTTACTCATTCTCTATAAAAAGGTCGTCTGAAACGTTTATCCGTGTTTCAGACGACCTTTCACTTTCAGGATTTAAAAAAACGGATTGTGCCGTTTTTCATGCCCAATGTCGGTCATTCTGCCGTGTCCCGCGATGACGCGGGTATCTTCGGGCAGGACGAACAGTTTGGTGCGGATATTATGGATGAGGTCGGCGTGGTTGCCGCGCGGGAAGTCGGTTCTGCCTATGGTTTCGTAAAACAATACGTCGCCTGCAATAAGCAGCCCTGCTTCGGCGCAGTAGAAAACGACGTGGCCGGGCGTGTGGCCGGGGATGTGCAGGACTTGGAAGGCATGGCTGCCGACCTTGAGCGTTTCGCCTTCGGTCAGCCAACGGGTCGGCTCGAATGCGGGGGAAACGGGAAAGCCGTATTGGGCGGTTGTTTCGGGCAGGGCTTGGAGCAGGAAACCGTCGTCCGCATGAGGGCCTATGACGGGGACGGGGCGGTGTTCCCGCAATTCCACCACGCCGCCGGCATGGTCGAGGTGTCCGTGGGTCAGCCAAATGGCGGTCAGGGTGAGGTTTTTCGCGTCCAGCTCTTGCAGGAGGTAGGAAACGTCGCCGCCGACATCGGTCAGGACGGCTTCGCGGGTTTCGTCATCCCACAAAAGGGTGCAGTTTTGGCGGAAAGGGGTAACGGCAATGATTTCGGCTTGAAGTGCCATAAGGCGGGATTCCTTGGGTAGTGGTTGGACGGGGCGGATATTTTCAGACGACCTTCGGTCTGCTTATGCGGTATCATTATTATATTTGAAATAATCACTCACATTATTGGAACGTTTATGAGAACTTCAATGCAGGGCATGATACCGATTTTTGCCGCTTTTTTCATCCAAACGGCGCTCGGCGCGGATTTGATGCTGGCGCAGGAATACAAAGACCAAGAGATTGCGGGCTGGGCAATGAGCGAGAAGCTCGACGGCGTGCGCGCGTATTGGGACGGGCGGCAACTGGTCAGCAGGCAGGGCTACGCGTTTACACCGCCCAAAGGTTTTACCGCGCAGTTCCCGCCCTATCCGCTCGACGGCGAGCTGTATAGTGGGCGCGGACAGTTTGAACAGATTTCCGCCGCCGTGCGCTCGTCTTCCGGCGATTGGCGCGGCATCCGCCTGCACGTTTTCGACGTACCCAAAGCGCAAGGCAACCTCTACCAACGCCTCGCCGTCGCAACGCAATGGCTGAAAACGCATCCGAACGCGCCCATCACCATCATCCCGCAAACCAAAGTGCGCGACCGGCAGCACGCGATGGATTTTTTGAAACAAATCGAAGCGCAAGGCGGCGAAGGCGTGATGCTGCGCCAGCCCGAATCGCGTTACAGCGGCGGCAGGAGCAGCCAATTATTGAAGCTCAAAAGCCAATACGACGACGAATGCACGGTAACGCGGCATTATGAAGGCAAAGGGCGCAACGCCGGACGGCTGGGCGCGGTCGGCTGCAAAAACCGACACGGCGAATTCCGCATCGGCAGCGGCTTCAAAGACAAAGACCGCGACAACCCGCCCAAAATCGGCTCGGTCATCACTTACCGCTACCGTGGTTTCACACAAAAAGGCACGCCGAAATTTGCCACGTTTGTGCGGGTCAGGACGGACAGGTAAGAGCCGATGGTCGAAAGGTCGTCTGAAAACCGTATTTTTAGGTTTTCAGACGACCTTTTTATAAACATGGATGGATACTGAATCGGTTTTATGTTTTGGGGGCGGGAAGGAGAGCTTTGGTATATCGCGGATAATTTAACCTTTGATACAGCAGCTTATTTAGCCCCGTCATTCCCTTTAGCTTCGTCATTCCCGCGCAGGCGGGAATCCAGTCCTATCCGCACGGAAACTTATCGGGCAAAAAGGTTTCCTCAATTCCGCATCCTGGATTCCCGCCTGCGCGGGAATGACGGCAGCGGTAAACAACGTATCGGATTAAGTTAATTGATTATTATCATGTACAATTTCCGCCTGATTGTTTTTTAATAGATTGGTTTGATAAAGGGTTAAATGATGGATTTTATGTCGTTGATACTTAGAGGTTTCTTATTATCTCGCAAAGGAAAATACGTTGAAGCGATTGAAAAGCTGCGTCAAGCTTGGGATGGGATTACGGATAAAAGCACCCAGATTACAGAGCAAATCTATATTCAATCTGAACTTGGCAGTTGTTATCTTGAACTGATTAAGAGAAGTAAAAGTACATCCGAAGCGGAAATATTTGTTAAACAGGCTAACGAAAATTTTTTGGCTGCTTACGAACAATTCTCACAATTAAGTAATGAAGAAGAAAAAAAAGAATGGGAAAAAACAATCCGTCCAGGTCTAAGAGATGTGGCTTATCTCAATAAGGATTGGCATTCTTATTTCAAGAAGAAAAAGCAAGAAATACAGGAATCACTTTTCAAAGACGAAACTTCACAACTGCAAGATGCCGTTTCAACCGTGTTGGCGGTTCTCCATATCACACCGATCGAATTGGGTTCCATCCCGATGGCGCATTACACCTCGCCCCATGTATGCCATATATTATTCGGGATTGATGGCAACGAAATCGACAGTCCGATGCGGCTTGGCAGCTCCACCTATATGAATGACCCGTCCGAAGGCAAGCCACTACTGGACTTATTGAACCAGCAGGATTTGGAGTTGGAAAACAAAGCGGATGGCGCGTCCCATAATGCTTTTTTTACCTGCTTTTCCAGCCGCGTCAACGATTTGAACCAGTTCCGCCTGTATGGCAAAGAGGGCGGTGTGGAGGCTTCGGGCTGCTGCCTGGTGTTCAATAAAAACGGGGATTGGCTGAGGGAAGCGGATGTTTCCGCCCCGTTCCGCAGCCTGTCCGAAATGTCTAGGCAGAATTCAGACGACTTACCAAAAGTTGATGAATACGAAAAACTGCCGCTTTATCAAGTCGCTTATATTGCCTACAAAGATGAATATATTGCGGAAAAGAAATGCGGGATATGGCTTCTCCCCCAAGAAAAACTGAAATTCGGTATCCGCCTGAAACCCGTCGGCAATGAAGAATGGCATCAGTTCCGCTTGGAAAAATTAAAAGAAGCGTTGGAAGAGCTTATCGGGTTTTTCAAGGACAAATCCGCCGTCAGCGACGACGATAAAGAAGCCTTGGAATACATCCGCTATCTGTTTAAAGACTTCGCCTTCCGCGACGAAGAAGAGTTCCGCCTGTTGGTCATCAAGCCAATCGATTCGGAAGAAATCGAATATTGCGATAAGACCCAATCCGTCTATATCCCTTATGCCGATATTCGGAATCAGGCGGACGAGGTGATTTTGGGCACGAATTACGAAAAAACCGACAATCAACGCAAGGCGGAAGTGTTCCGCTATCGGATGAAGCAAAAATGCCCCGACGTCAAAGTCTCCCGCTCGACACTGCCGATTAATCCGCCGAATAAGTAGCTTGGTTTGCGCGGCAATGCCGAACCGGCCGTAGGTCGGATACTTGTATCCGACAAAAACCTGCCATATCAAAAGCCGTCGGATTCGAGAATCCGACCTACTGCAACTCAAAAAACGGCAATACGGGTCAAAGCGGCGGCGGGATTTCAGACAACCTCAGCCCGTTTTGGGTTTATAATTTCCTTTTTCCAACTGATTTTCCCCGTTTACCATGATCGATTTAGAAACCAAACGCCTTGAAACCCAAGCCATGCTTGATAATGCCGAGCTTTTGTTCGACCAAGACCAATGCCGTGCCGCGCTGCAAAAAGTGGCGGACGAGATTACGCGCGACTTGGGGGACAAATATCCGCTCCTGCTGCCTGTAATGGGTGGGGCGGTGGTGTTTACGGGGCAGTTGCTGCCGCTGTTGCGCTTTCCGTTGGACTTTGATTATGTTCATGTTTCCCGTTACGGCGACAAGCTGGCGGGCGGCGCGTTCAACTGGAAACGGATGCCCGACCCGGAGCAGATTCGGGGGCGTCATGTGGTCGTGTTGGACGATATTTTGGACGAGGGACACACGATGTCGGCGATTCAGTCCAAACTCTTGGAAATGGGGGCGGCGAGCTGCCGTGCGGCTGTGTTTGCCAACAAGTTGATCGACAAGGAAAAACCAACCAAGGCGGATTATGTCGGAATGGATGTTCCCAACCGCTACGTCTTCGGCTACGGTATGGATGCGGCGGGCTGCTGGCGCAATTTGGGCGAGATTTACGCGCTCAACCAAGGCTGAGACAAGATTAAAAAAGGTCGTCTGAAAACCTTTTCAGACGACCTTTGTGCCACCATATCGCGCTATGTGGCGGGTGAACGGACGATACTTTCGCCCACACCGGCCGAATAAAATCATCAGAGAACACATCATGATCAACCTTTTAATCATTACCCACGAGGCAGTAGGCGAAGCCTACCGCAGCCTGACCCATCATTTCTTCCCGACGGGAATGCCGGAAAACATCCGCATCCTCGGCGTAGAGCCTGACGAAGACCAAAACGACATCATCAACAATGCCATCGCCGCGCTGCAAGAGTTTCCTGAAAACCACGGCGTATTGATTATGACCGACATCTTCGGCGCGACGCCGTGCAATGCCGCCCGCAGGCTGGTTCGCGCGGGCAAATCCGCCATCCTGACCGGACTGAACGCGCCGATGATGATTAAAGCGACCCAATACTCGCCCATGGCGGAAGATCTCGCCGCCTTTACTGAAACGGTCAGGGAAGCCGCCGTCAAAGGTATTTTCGCCATCACCGCCGAACCGGAAGATTTGGTGTGCAAACAGCACGCCGAAGCCGTCTAACCAGACCGACACGTTTTCAGACGACCCCGCACACCCGAAAGCCGAACATGCAAAAACAACAAATCGAAATCATCAACAAACTCGGACTCCACGCCCGCGCTTCCAGCAAATTCACCCAAACCGCGTCTCAGTTTCAAAGCGAAGTCTGGGTAACGAAAAACGGAAGCCGCGTCAACGGCAAAAGCATCATGGGCTTAATGATGCTCGCCGCCGCCAAAGGCACGATCATCGAGCTGGAAACCGACGGCTTGGACGAAGTCGCCGCTATGAAGGCATTGACCGACTTAATCAACGACTACTTCGGCGAGGGCGAATAATGAGTATCGTGCTGCACGGTGTCGCCGCGGGCAAAGGCATCGCCATCGGACAAGCCCACCTGATTACGCGCGGCACGGCTGAAGTGCCGCAATACGACGTTTCAGACGACCTCATCGACGCCGAAGCCGCCCGTTTCGACGCCGCCATTAAAGCCACGCGCAAAGAGTTGGAACAGTTGCGCAGCGCGATTCCCGAAAACGCCCCGACCGAATTGGGCGCGTTTATTTCGCTGCACCTCATGCTGCTGACCGACGTAACCCTCTCGCGCGAACCCGTCGATATTTTAAAAGAACAAAAAATCAACGCCGAATGGGCGTTGAAACAGCAAAGCGACAAGCTTGCCGCCCAGTTCGACAACATCGAAGACGACTACCTGCGCGAACGCAAACAAGACATGCTGCAAGTCGTCCGCCGCATCCACAACAACCTCGTCGGGCAAAGCAACGACTTAAACCTCAACGAAGGCTTGTTTGAAGACACCATCCTGATTGCCCACGACCTCTCGCCCGCCGACACCGTCCTCTTTAAAGAGCAGCGCATTACCGCCTTCGTTACCGACGTCGGCGGCCCGACCAGCCACACCGCCATCCTAGGCCGCAGCCTCGACATCCCTTCCGTCATCGGCCTGCACAACGCCCGCAGGCTCATTACCGAAAACGAAACCGTCATCGTTGACGGCATCAACGGCGTCCTCATCATCGATCCGGACGAAGTCGTCCTCAACGAATACCGCCGCCTCGCCCGCGAATACCGCCTCCACAAGCGCGAACTCAACAAGCTCAAAAAAACCGCCGCCACCACCGCCGACGGCATCAACATCGAGTTGCTCGCCAACATCGAATCTGCCGAAGACATCAAAGCCCTGCACAACTTCGGCGCAGACGGCGTCGGACTCTTCCGCAGCGAATTCCTCTATCTCAACCGCGACACCATGCCGACCGAAGACGAGCAGTACGAAGTGTACAGCGCGATTGTGAAAAAAATGAAAGGCAAAAGCATCACCATCCGCACCGTCGATTTGGGCGTGGACAAAAACCCCCGCTGGTTCGGTCAAAATTCCACCCCCAACGGCAGCCTCAACCCCGCGCTCGGACTTACCGGCATCCGCCTGTGCCTCGCCGAACCCGTCATGTTCCGCACCCAAATGCGCGCTATCCTCCGCGCCGCCGTTCACGGCCCCGTGCGCATGATGTGGCCGATGATTACCTCCTTGTCCGAAGTGCGCCAATGCCTGATCCACCTCGACACCGCCCAACGCCAGCTCACCGAACGCGGCGAAACTTTCGGCACGGTCAGCGTCGGCTGCATGATTGAAATCCCGTCCGCCGCCATGACCGTCGGCAGCATCCTGAAACTGACCGACTTCATCTCCATCGGCACCAACGACCTGATCCAATACATCTTGTCGGTTGACCGCGGCGACGACAGCGTCAGCCACCTCTACCAGCCAGGCCATCCCGCCGTGTTGAAAACCATCCAGCACATCATCCGCACCGCCAACCGCATGGAAAAAAGCGTCTCCATATGCGGCGAAATGGCAGGCGACACCACCTACACGCGGATGCTGCTGGGTATGGGGCTGCGCCGATTCTCCATGAACCCGAATAACCTGCTCCCCGTCAAAAACATCATCCTGCACAGCAACACCGCCCTGCTCGAAACCGAAACCGCCAAAATCCTCCGCAGCGAAGATTCGGAAAAAACCGAAAAGCTGCTGAAATTGCTCAACAGCGCGGAACACGAAGAAGAGCGGCAGGAAGAAGACAGCCCGATAGCGCAGGCGTAAACAAGGTTTCTATAGTGGATTAACTAAATCAGGACAAGGCGACGAAGCCGCAGACTGTACAGATAGTACGGAACCGATTCACTTGGTGCTTCAGCACCTTAGAGAATCGT
>CAUSOO010000097.1:0-7526 GCA_963533245.1 uncultured Neisseria sp. | reverse complement strand
TTCCGTACTGTCTGTACTGTCTGCGGCTTCGTCGCCTTGTCCTGATTTAAATTTAATCCACTATATCTTTTCAACCCAATCCACCATACTTGAAGTCATCAAAGTCCGGATATGATATAGTCCCTCCACTTTCACTCGTATTTTGAAACGGAGTAAAACCATGACTCAATCCATCCATATCCACAGTATGACCGGCTTTGCCAATGCCGCAGGCGAATGCGGCGGCAAGCGCGTGAACTTGGAAATCCGCGCGGTGAACCACCGTTATCTGGATGTCCAATTCCGTATGCCTGAAGAATTGCGCTATCTGGAAGGCGCGTTGCGCGAAAAAATTGCGGCTTCGGCCGCACGCGGCAAATTGGAATGCCGCATTCAGTTGCAGGACGCGGCGGTCGGCGGGCAGAGTTTGGAAACCAATGAAGAATTGGTGAAACAGTTGTCCGATTTGAACAAAACTTGGCGCAAGGAACACGGTTTCGGCAAGCTGACAGTCGCTGAAGTGTTGCGCTTTCCGGGCGTATTGGCAGGTCAAAGCGAAGACCCTGAGGCTTTGGCGAAAACCGTGCAAGAGTTGCTGGACGAGGCGTTGAAAGAATTTGCCGCCGCCCGCAAACGCGAAGGCAAAAAACTCGGCGAACATCTGTTGCAACGTTTGGCCAGCATGGAAGAAATCGTGGATGCCTTGAGCGAGCTGTTCCCCAGTCTGCTTCAAGCGCATATGGACAAGGTGAACGCGCGTTTGGCGGAAGCGGTCGGCAATATCGACAACGACCGTTTGCAGCAGGAATTTGCGCTGTTTATCCAAAAATCCGATGTTGACGAAGAATTCAGCCGCCTGCGCACGCACATCGCCGAAGTCCGCCGCATCGTTACGGAAAACAAAGGCAGCGCGGGCAAACGCTTGGACTTCCTGATGCAGGAATTGAACCGCGAAGCGAACACGCTGGGCAGCAAAGCAATCGCAGCGGAATGCACGCAGGCTTCGGTCGAGCTGAAAGTCTTGATCGAGCAAATGCGCGAGCAGGTTCAAAACATCGAATAAGCCTTCAAAAATAAAGCAAAAGGTCGTCTGAAAAGCCATTGTCCGCTTTTCAGACGACCTTTTGCTTAATGGATGCCTAGTTTTGTCCGGGTTTAATGACTTTGGCGCCCTGCTCTGTACCCAATATCAGCACATCCGCGGCGTTGCGGGCGAAGATGCCGTTTTCGAGAACGCCGGTGATGCGGTTGATTTCATCTTCCATAGTCAGTGGACGGTCGATATGCAAGTCATAGACATCAATGATTTGGTTGCCGTGGAAGGTAGTGTAGTTCAGCCGCAATTCTGGCTGTCCGCCCATTGCCAAAAGTTTGCGCGACACCAACGAACGCGCGCCGGGCAACACTTCTACGGGCAGCGGGAATTTACCCAAACGCGAAACATATTTGCTCTCGTCGGCAATACAGATGAATTTGTCGGACGCGCTGGCGACGACTTTTTCGTTTAAATGCGCGCCGCCGCCGCCTTTAATCATTTGCAGCATATGGTTCACTTCGTCCGCACCGTCAACATAGACAGCCAGCCCCATCACATCATTCAGCGATACTTCGGGGATGTCGTATTGCGCCATCAGTTCGCTGGACTTTTTAGAAGTCGAAACCGCGCCTTTGATTTTTTTGCCGCTTTTGCCCAACGCTTCGATAAACATATTGACGGTCGAGCCGGAGCCGATACCGATGTATTCGTTTTCGGGTACGAATTCCACCGCTTTCTCGGCGGCAATGCGCTTCAATTCGTCTTGAGTAGCCATGAGTTCTCCTTAATGGGATGTCGGTTGATGGGCATATGTTAACATTTTCATGCCATTTGTGCTTGCCTGCTTACGCTTTTTCCAGCAACACCGCCGCCTGCGCCTCGATGGCTTCCATGCGTCCCAAATAGCCGAGTTTTTCGTTGGTTTTGCCTTTGATATTGACACAGGTCGTCTGAATCCCCAAATCGGCGGCAATGTTGGCGCGCATGGCGGGAATGTGCGGCGCGAGTTTGGGCTTTTGCGCAATGATGGTCGTGTCCACGTTCACAACGCGCCAGCCCAATGCCTGCACACTTCTATACGCTTCGCGCAATAATACGCGGCTGTCGGCATCTTTAAACTCGGCAGCAGTATCTGGGAAATGGCTGCCGATGTCGCCCAGACCCGCCGCGCCGAGTAAAGCATCGGTAACCGCGTGCAAAAGCGCATCGGCATCGGAATGACCGAGCAGGCCTTTTTCAAACGGGATGTTTACGCCGCCAAGTATCAAATCGCGGCCTTCGACGAGTTGGTGGACATCGTAGCCTTGTCCGATGCGGATATTCATGTTTTGTCCTTTTTTCAATGTCAGGTCGTCTGAAAAACGGGTTTCAGACGACCTGCAACAACAGCTTCACAATAAATTCATCCTGAGGCAGCGTCAGCTTCAAATTGCGCGTATCTCCCTGCACCAGCAGCGGCTGCACGCCCAGTTTTTCCACCGCCGACGCTTCGTCTGTAATATCGCTCAAATCCTCTGCCGACAAAGCTCGATGCAATAAGGTCGTCTGAAAAAGCTGCGGGGTTTGCGCCTGCCACAATCCGGCGCGGGAAACGGTCTCGCCGATATGGTTTTTACCGTCGGCGCGTTTGAGCGTGTCGGCAACGGGTATTGCCAAAATACCGCCCTGCTCTTGCCCGCCCGCTTCTTCAATCAGACGGGTCAAAGCCTCGGGCGGCAGGCAGCAACGGGCGGCATCGTGAACGAGAATGTTGTCCTGCTCCGCCGCCAAGCCTTGCGCCAACAATGCGGATACGCCGTTGCGCACCGTTTCGGCACGGCTTGCTCCGCCTACACGAAATACGCGTGTTTTGCTGGAAGGGGTCGTCTGAAACGTTTGGTCTTCGGGCGATACGATAACGGCAATCAAATCGATGGCAGGATGGTTTTCAAAAATAGCTATCGTATGCTGCAACACGGTTTTGCCGTTGATTTCAACGTATTGCTTGGGCTTTCCCGCCCCAAAGCGCGTTCCGATACCGGCAGCGGGAATCAGGGCGATATGGCGACGCGTCATGCTTCGGCTCCGGCTGTTTCGGCTTTGCGCCACAGACAGGCTTCGCCCAAACCGTCCAGATATTGCTCGTGTGCGGCAAGTTCCTCTGCGTTGGCTTTGATGACTTTCAGATGCGCCGGACGCTTGGTTTCGGCAATAATGACCGGTTTGACTTCCTCGTCTTCTTCTTTTTCGCCGCCCATTAAATCAAACTGCTGGCGCGTCATGGCGAGATAAACCTCACCCAAAAGCTCGCAGTCAATCAACGCACCGTGCAGCACGCGCTTGCTGCGGTCGACAGAAAGGCGGTTGCACAAAGCATCCAAACTGGCTTTCTGCCCTGGGAACATTTCCCGCGCCATCGCCAGCGTGTCGGTTACAGTACAACCAAGCTCCTCAATGGAAGGCAGCCCCATACGGCGGAATTCCATGTTCAGGAAGCCGACGTCAAACTTGGCGTTGTGAATAATCAGCTCGGCATCGCGTATAAAATCAGCAATCTGCCGCCCTACTTCGGCAAACGGCGGCGCGTTTTTCTCTTCCAAAACCTCAATGGTCAAGCCGTGCACCTTTGCCGCTTCTTCAGGCATATCGCGTTCGGGATGAACGTATAAATGAAGGTTGTTGCCGGTCATTTGGCGGTTGATCATTTCCAGACCGGCAAACTCGACCAAGCGGTCGCCGCCTTCGGCATAAAGGCCCGTGGTTTCGGTATCAAGGATAATCTGGCGTTTGCTCATAGGAATCTTCTGTATAGCGCTCATTGATAAAATGCCTTGAATCATACGCAAGGCTGCTACAAATGTATAGTCAGTAAAGCTCAGGACCTATATATTTGAATACAATATTTCTTAGAGCATGAATACTGCCCCGACAAGGGATTTTGCTGACAATTTTTCAAACGTATTTATCTTTACATTCCCGCTAAGGCTCATTTTCTCTAAATTCCGAGTAAATCACTCAAGTTTTATCAATTTCAAAAAATTAATTTCTATAAAAATCATTATCTTATTACCCATTCTCATAATAATAACAATTATCATTTGCAAATTTTGAAATTATCCGTATAATGCATTCCATCGAAACGAAATCAACGCGCCACAGAACGAAAGGAGAAGAAAATGCCTGAAAATATTTTCCAGCAAGTCTCTCTCGACATTCTGAGACTGCACCAACATACCATCCGCTCTCTGTTGGCAACCCAGTGTTGCGATGATTGCGAAGTACATGATGCCGTATATGTTACGCTTGATGGTCGTTATTATGTTTGGCTTCCCTGCATGGGTAAATCGGAGCAGCCGCAAACCGGCATCCTCCTGATTGAAGATGAAGACAGCCATTCCCGTTTAAGCTGGGTCGCCAGCACTCGGGAGGTCAAACAAAAAGACAGTTTGTACAGCCGCGTCGTTTCCGTTTTACAACGCAAAATGCAGAAGGCAAAAGAAAAGTTTATTCATGCGTCTGATGCCCGTTTGCTTGAACTGACACCGCAGCAAGGTCGCTTGACGACCAAAAGCAAAGATTTGTCGCTTTCACCCTATGATTTGATGAAGGCACTTTATCCGGCAACCCATCAACGTCAATTAGAGGAGTTCGCCCTGTAACAGTTTTGGTAGTGGTTTGTGTTCCTTTTGCGCCCCTTAAAATTAAAGGGGCGATTTTTTTTGCCTGCAACTCAACATGGCTTCCATCAAACCAATCAAAAAAGGTCGTCTGAAATCGGATTCAAACTTCAAATCCGGTTTCAGACGACCTTTTGTCTATTGCCGTTTACTTGCCTGCTTCAGATGAAGACAGGTTTTCCGGCAACATGTCCTGCTCGTCAAAATCAGGCTCAGGCTCGTTTTGCAACACCTTGCCATTCAATTTCAATTCGTTGTTTTGCAGGGTCAGATGGGTTTTGATATTGTTTTCTTCCAAAGTCAAGTATTGCTCCTGCGCCATACTTTTCACAGTACTGTCCACCATCAGACGCAGCGTTTCATTGATGTCCTCAATTCCTGCGCGTCCGGCTTCTTCATCCTCGGCATTAACGCTAAACAGGCTGCGCGCTTGGTTGATTGCCATCTGCTCCAACAGTTTTTTCGGAACGCTCACATTGAAATCGGCATGGGTTTTTTTCAACATTTCGCTGAGGCTGTTCAAATCTTTTGCCGCCAAGCCTTTAAAGGCGAGTTTACCGCTGACATCCACTTGACCTTGCGGCATGATGAATTTGAATGTCTTGACATTCAGCACCGGATCATTGGTGAATAAACCTGAAGCTTCGTTTTTGGCGGTTTGGAGCAAGGCGTTTTGGATCTCTTCCTCGCTCATTTTCTTATTGGCGACTTCGGCAAGCTTGGCTTTCAAAGCCTGCAAACCTTTGCCGTCCAAATGCTCTGCTGCCACATTGATATCCAACGGACCATATTTATCTTCGCCATAAACCAGCTCTTCAAATTGGAACCGTCCTTCGCTGTTGATGAACTTATCAACTTCGTTGGTATTGGTATCGAATTTCAGTTTGCTGACTTCGATTTTGGAAGGCGCGATACTGCCGGTCGGATTGACAAATGCCCCGATTTGCAGATTGGTCACAAGATTGATCAGCTCGTTCAGCTTGACGTTGTAATCAATATTTTCTTTCCATTGCAGCAGGAATTTATCCAAAGTAATGCTGCTTTTGCCCAAGGAAAGCTTGTTGAGTCCGTCTGAAGTCTCAGATTGGAAATGTAGGTTTTCCATCGAAACATCGCCCTTGTCCGCCAGCTTGAGCTGCAAAGACGGAGCGGTATAATCATGACGGTAGCTTTGGAAATCTTTTTCGTAATCGGTGTTGCCGCTCAAGCCTTTCCAGCTGAGCTTGATGCCGGACAACTCTTCATAGTCGAAAGCCGGAACGCTGAGTTGAAGCTTGCCGCTTCCTCCGAAATAAATCGTATTGCTCATGGTCAACGGAGCTTGTTGGCCAAAGAAGCGAGACAATACTTTTTCGGTTTCCGGATGGTATTTGAACTCTGTTTCCACATGAGCTTGAGTACCGAAACCGCCGGCAAACGGGCCATGGCTGATATGGTTCACAACCGTAATCGGCTCTTGCAAGACGGTTTTCAGATTATCGGGCAGATATTGCTGGGTATTTTGAAGCAATGTCGGTTTCAGGCGTATGACCGTAGTTTCGGTCGCACCGAACCAGCCCCGATCATATTGGTGGGATTCTACGGTTAGAAAACCTGATTCCTGCAACAGCTTTTGTTGTGCAGTCAGGGTTTCTTCTGCTTTGATGCCGAAGTAGTAAGGCGCACCGAGGCCCGCGGCGATGGCTACGGCTACGGTCGAAATAAGATACTTTTTCATTGCTACAAACAGATAGGTTGAAAGCGATAAGAATAGCATTTTTTGACCGATTTGTCTTTTGGGTAGCTTAGACGGTACAAATTAGTCCATATTTGGTACTTTTCCATCCTCATGAACCAGCTGCTTATGTTCCATTATCCCAAGCGTTCTGATTTATAA
Source organism: uncultured Neisseria sp. (assembly GCA_963533245.1). Lineage (GTDB taxonomy): Bacteria > Pseudomonadota > Gammaproteobacteria > Burkholderiales > Neisseriaceae > Neisseria. Next base: position 979 of record CAUSOO010000097.1, on the reverse strand, counting down.
TCGGGTCGTCTGAAAACCTGCCCACTACCATCCGCCCCATGACCACGGACTTCGACATCCCCCTCTTCCTCAAAAACCTGCCCAACCTGCCCGGCGTATACCGTTTTTTCGACGAAGGCGGCAACGTCTTATACGTCGGCAAAGCGGTCAACCTCAAGCGGCGCGTGTCCGGTTATTTCCAGAAAAACGACCATTCCCCGCGCATCGCATTGATGGTGAAACAGGTTCACCACATCGAAACCACCATCACCCGTTCCGAAGCCGAAGCCCTGATTCTCGAAAACAACTTCATCAAAGCCCTGTCGCCCAAATACAATATCCTTTTCCGCGACGACAAAAGCTATCCCTACCTCATGCTCAGCGGACATCAATATCCGCAGATGGCGTATTACCGCGGCACGCTGAAAAAGCCGAATCAATACTTCGGTCCCTATCCCAACAGCAACGCCGTGCGCGACAGCATACAAGTCCTGCAAAAAGTCTTCATGCTGCGCACCTGCGAAGACAGCGTGTTCGAACACCGCGACCGTCCTTGCCTGCTGTATCAAATCAAACGCTGCACCGCGCCCTGCGTCGGCCACATCAGCGAAGAAGACTACCGCGACAGCGTGCGCCAAGCGGCCACTTTCCTCAACGGCAAAACCGACGAACTGACCCGCACCCTGCAACACAAAATGCAGACCGCCGCCGCCAACCTGCAATTTGAGGAAGCCGCCCGCTACCGCGACCAAATCCAAGCGCTCGGCATCATGCAGAGCAACCAGTTCATCGACAGCAAAAACCCGAACAACCCCAACGACATAGACCTGCTCGCGCTCGCCGTTTCAGACGGCCTCGTCTGCGTACACTGGGTCAGCATACGCGGCGGGCGGCATGTCGGCGACAAAAGCTTCTTCCCCGACACCAAAAACGACCCCGAACCGAACGGGCAAGATTACGCCGAAGCCTTCGTCGCCCAACACTATCTGGGCAAAAGCAA
>CAUSOO010000096.1:0-7781 GCA_963533245.1 uncultured Neisseria sp. | reverse complement strand
TGCGACACATCGGGCAGGATGCGGCGGATTTGGTTGAAGCGCAGCGTGCCGTCCGTGTGCAGGCGGTAGAGTATCGTGCCTTTCCATTTGCCGCCGATGATGGAAAGCGCGGCTTCCACCGAGCAGCCTTCGGCGCAGTCGTAGCTTGGGTGCGGTGTGCGGGGCATGGTGGTATCCTTTATGTAACTATCTGAAAAACAAGTGCGTTCTTGTTAATGGTATGCTTCAGGCGCATGATACACGCTTTCAGACGACCTAACAGGAGAACATCATGAAAGCCATCGGTTTCAACCGCCCTTTGCCCGTTTTCAACCCTGAAGCCCTGCTCGACATCGAAATGCCCGAACCCGAACTGCAGCCGCACGATATTTTGGTTGCCGTGCAGGCGGTTTCAGTCAATCCTGTCGATGTGAAAGTTCGGGCGGCGCATACGCCTGCGGCAGGGCAGTACCGCGTATTGGGTTACGACGCGGCAGGCATCGTTCAGGCAGTCGGCAGCGAAGTGCGGAATTTCAAAGTCGGCGACGAAGTGTATTACGCGGGCGCCATCAACCGCCAAGGTTCGAACGCTCAATTACAAGCAGTGGACGCGCGCATTGCCGCCAAAAAGCCGCGTTCGCTGGATTTTGCCCAAGCCGCCGCGCTGCCATTGACGGCGATTACCGCATGGGAAACGCTGTTCGACCGCTTGGACGTCAACAAACCCGTGGCAGGCGGCGCCAATGCGCTGCTCTTAATCGGCGGTGCAGGCGGGGTCGGCTCGCTTGCCATCCAGTTGCTGAAAAAGCTGACCGACATCCAAGTTATCGCCACCGCCTCCCGCCCCGAAAGCCGCGCGTGGGTGAAGGAATTGGGGGCGGATTTCGTCATCAACCATCATGAAGACATGGCGGAACAGGTTGCCGCGTTAAATATCGGCGCGCCATCGTTTGTTTTTTCCACCAACCATACCGACCGCCATCTGCCGCAAATCGTGGAACTCATCGCCCCGCAAGGCAGAATCGCGCTGATTGACGACCCCGAAACGCTGGACGTGAACCCGCTCAAAGGCAAAAGCCTGTCGCTGCATTGGGAATTTATGTTTACCCGCCCGCTGCGCGAAACGGCAGACATCGAACGGCAGGGCGAAATCCTTGCCGAAACCGCGCGGCTGGTGGATGAAGGCATCATCCGCCCGACCGCCACCCAAGTCCTGCACGGCATCAATGCCGCCAACCTGCGCCGCGCACATGAGATGCTGGAACGCGGAGATATGATTGGCAAACTGGTGGTGGAAGGCTGGGACAACTGAATCCGCCGATTATTTTTACGCCGTTATGCCCGCTTCTGCCTGTATGGCATCCGAAATGACGGCAATCGAATATCCTAATTGAGCAGGTCGTCTGAAATTTGGCTTTCAGACGACCTTATTCATCCCACAAAGCCTGAAACGCTTTAACCACCGCTTCGGGATTTTCCGCTTCGGTAACGGCGCGGACGACGGCGAGTGAGGAAACGCCGGTTGCCAATACATCTTCGGCGTTGTTCAAATCGATGCCGCCGATGGCGACGACGGGCGTGCCGCCTGCCTGTTTTACATATTCGCGCAGTTTGTCCAAGCCTTGCGGGGCGGTGGGCATTTGTTTGGTCGTGGTCGGGAAAATCGCGCCGCTGGCGACGTAGCTGGGATGTACGGACAGGGCGCGGTCGAGTTCGGCGACGGAGTGCGTACTCAAACCCAAGCGCAAACCGGCGGCGGCGATGGCGGCAAGGTCGGCGGTGTCCATGTCTTCCTGTCCGAGATGCACACCGTATGTGCCTGCTTCTATCGCCTCGCGCCAGTGGTCGTTGATGAAAAGCTGAGTGCGGCTGCCCTGACAGGCGGCGACGCAGCGGGCGATTTCGCGTTTTAAGTCATCGCCGTGCAGGGTTTTGCAGCGCAGTTGCACCGTGTCTGCACCTGCTTTGACCATGCGCTCCACCCAATCGGCGGTGGGAACGACGGAGTAGAATTTGAGCGGGGATTTTAGGGGCGGGAAGGTCATGGGGTGTCCTTTTTCATTTCTTACGGAGCAATAGGGGTCGTCTGAAACTCATTTCCTGCGTTTCAACAAGGCTTTTGCTTCGGGATAATCTTTCAAGCGAAACGGGTTGTCGTTCCAAGAGCCGCTTTTCTGTCTTTCGGGCTGCTCGGCAAGTGTGCTGCGGATTGCGCGGCGCAGGTGGGTTTTCAGCGGAAGCGGTGTTTCTTCTCCGACAGGCAGGGCGAAGAGCCGTTTGCCGTCGGCGCCGGCGAGAAAGCGTTCGCCTTCAACGGTGTTGCCTTTGCCGTCAAACAGGACGATTTCGTAATACGGATAGCCTTGAACTGGTGGCGACACGATTTCAAAGCGGTAGGCAGCGCGTTCTTCGGCAGTTTTGTATGGCGAATGGCGAACTGCTTCCAGTCCGACAATCAGGTTTTTGTAGCGGTTGATGCGTTGCAGAATATCGCGTTCGGCGGCGGTGTAGGCAAACGGGTGCGGATAAAATTTGCCGTTTCGTTCGATGTCGGAAGCGGCGCGGCGAGTGTCGCTGGGGGCAACGGTATTGCCGCGTGCGTCCATCATGCCCCAAGTGCCGCCCTGTACGGTAGTGTGTTCTTCGTCCACGCGCACTTCTCGGCAGCCGTCGCAAAATGCGGCATAGCCGTATTCAAACGGTCCTGCCCAATCGTGTTGGGCGGGCGTGACCAAGTTGCCCGTGCGGTCGGCAAAACCGACCTTGCCGTCTTTTGAAACATAGCGGCGTTTGCCTTCCGAAAAATAGTCTGAGGCCAAGTCGTACATCATCGGTTGATATAAAAACTTGCCCTGCCGCGAATGCAGGAAGAAGGGCGAATAGGCAACTTTGCCTCGGACTTCTCGGCTGTTGTCGGTAAACAGCAACTCGCCGTCGGCGGTTTCGCCGTGTTTGACGTGTTCGCACATAAATTTGCAGTTGTATTGCGCAGGGACGATGATTTTGCCGCTTGCGGTTTTCGCACCGAATTTGCCGTTTTGTTTGAAATAAATGATTTTTTCGGCAGAACGCGGTTTGGGGTCGTCTGAAATCTTGGGCGCGGCAAGGGCGGCGGAGTGGGCGAGTAAGAGCGCAGGCAGTAAATATAGGGATTTCAGATTCATTGGAAACCTTGCTGATATTAAGTAGATTGATGACGATGAGGCGTTGGCGTGCCGTGCCCTATTATATTCATACAGGCTGGTGTCGGGGTGTACCGATTTGCTGTAAAACCTATGCCGCGGCGTTTTCAGACGACCCCAAACTTATTTTTCAATATACGCCAAACCGCTTTCTTCATCACGTTCGGGCGCGTCTTTTCCGTCAAACAGAGTCACTGCCAATCTGACGGCGGCGGCGGTTACGGCGGGGGAAATCATGAAGCCGTGGCGGAAAAGGCCGTTGATTTCAATCAGGCGTCGGGCGCGGCTGTAACGGATTTCGGGGTTGTGGTGGTTGAGCGTGGGGCGCAGGCCGGTGGCGATTTCGAGGATGTCGGCTTCGCCGAAGGCGGGGTGGACGGCATAGAGTGCGGATAAAAGTTCCAACCCGGAACGTACGCTGGCTGGGGCTTGGCTTTCGCTTTCGATTTGGGTCGCGCCGATGACGAAGACGTGGTTTTCTTTCGGGGCGATGTAGAGCGGGTAACGCGGGTGCAGCAGGCGCACGGGGCGGTTGAGCGTGATTTCGGGCGTATAAACCCGCGCCACTTCGCCGCGTATGCCGCGCAAGGTGCTGGTGTGCTCGGGGGATTCGTTCCAAGCGGTTTTTGCGCCGTAGCCGCGGCAGTCGATCAGCCAGTCGTATTGGGCTTGCAGGTCTTCGGGGGTGCATTCGTGTTCCCAATGGCAAGGGACGTTCAGTCCGTCCAAAGCGTCGGCAAGTGCAGACAGCATCTGCCGCCCGTCGAGCTGGCCTTCGGTCGGCAGGTAAAGGCCGTCTGAAAAACGTCCGCCGAGTTGCGGTTCGCATTTAGTGATGTCGTCGGCGTGCCAACGAACGATTTCGTCATCCGCCACGCCGCCGCGTTTGAGATGGCGGACGAACTCGCCGGATAATGGCTTGTCCTGACCGTGCCACACAATCAGGCTGCCGTTTTCCTGCATCATGGTCGGCGTTTTCAGACGACCTCGGATGTTGTGCCACAGCGGAACACTCTGCCTTCCCAGTTTGATGACTTCAGGCGTGGCTTCGACCGCCTCCGAAGCCGGTGCGAGCATGGCGGCGGCAACATAAGCGGCGGCGTGTTCGCCTTTGCGCCCCCCTTTGTCAAAGAGGGCAACCGATAAACCTTGTTCTGCAAGTTGTAAGGCAGTCAGACGGCCGCAGAGGCCGCCGCCGAGAATGGCGATACGGGGCATGGTGGATTCCTTTGTAGTATGGTGCAATCGGGAAGTCGAAAGATAAGACGGGAGCGGAATCCACCGAATGGCGGGAAATGCGGGAAAGGGAACGGAAGCCTTTTCAGGCGTTTGACAGCTTGTTTCCTACGCAGGCATTACCCCGACAGGTTCTACGGATTCCGCTGATGCGGTCTCAGCTGTTTGCGGGAACAAGCAGCACTCCGACAAGAGGTTTCCAGTTTACATAAAATCGATTGCTTTGGCAAAGTCAGGTCGTCTGAAAAATGGGTTTCGTATTTTCAGACGACCTGTTGCCAGGCATTTGGGTTGGTTGAGGAAATGGCGTTAGGGAGAAGCGCATCGGCATGATTGATATATACTGTCGCCAATGAACAAGGGGCTTTGCGATGAAATTCGTTTTTGCGAAAAGCGCCGAAGTAGGTTTATTTATAGTGGATTAAATTAAATCAGGACAAGGCGACGAAGCCGCAGACAGTACAGATAGTACGGCAAGGCGAGGCAACGCCGTACTGGTTTAAGTTAATCCACTATAAATCAGGATTGGATTGTCAGGATTACCATGTTTCAGCTTGCCTATTTTCAAATGGTCGGTGCCGGCAAAGCACGCAATCAGGATACCTTGTTTGACGGCACGGCGGTGCGTCAGGTCAGGCTGCACAAAACCCGCGTGTCTGAGGCGGACGATACCGTGCGGCTGGCAGTGGCAGATGGTGTATCCAGCAGTCCCGCCGCGCATCTTGCCAGCCGGTTTTGGTTGGACGCCTTCGTGCGTGAGGGCGATGCCGAAGGGTGTTTCCTGAGAAAGTTACACGGCAGCTTCTGCGACACGCTTGCCGAGGAATATTTCGGCTCGTCCTCAACTTTTGCATCGGCAGTCGTCGAGGCGGACGGTTTGTGCCGCATCTGCAATGTCGGCGACAGCCGTGTTTACCATATATCGGCAGAGGGGCGTTGGCGGCAGGTAAGCCATGACCACACTGTGTTGGCGGATTTAATTGAGCAGGGGGAAGCGCGGGCAGATACGGAATACGCCGATATGTACTATGCTTTGGCGCACTGCCTGATTGCGGATGACGAAGAAACCCATTTCAAAATTTTTACCGATTCATTTACTCTGCAAAGAGGCGAGGCAGTTTTGGTTTGTTCTGACGGTCTGCACGACGCGCTATCTCATGAACGCTTGGAAGCATTATGGAACGTCTCCCCTTCGTTGCCTGATAAGTTGGAAGCCTTACGTCGGGCAGTAAAAAAGGTTCCCTATCATGACGATTGTTCGGCAGCGGTATGCCTGCGGCAAGGATAGTGAACCAATCCTAAAATCGTTTACGCAGTTTCTTGAGAGTATTTCAAAGAATTGGGTGTAAAGGGTCGTCTGAAAAGGGATGCTTAGACCAATTTACATATACCGCATCACATATTTCAACCATCTCATCAACGCCGCCAGCAGTATACCTATCGACAATCCCACCAAGGCTGCCTGCCATGTCCATTTAATCAATAGCGCGCTGACCAAACCGCCGATTGCGCCGCACAGATATTTGTCGCGCCGTTTGAATTCCGTTGTCTGCTCGGCTAAATCTTCTTCGATAAAACAAATTGCGAAGAGCGTAGCCAATGCCAGACAGAAGCCGATAATAGGGAGCCAAGGTGTATCAATGTGACCAAGGACTTTATCCAGAATCATATCTCCGCCGTACATCAGTCCGAGAACAGTGGCGATAACCAGCAATATCACATAGCCCACCATGTTACTGGTGACGAGCCAGTCAAGAATTCGTTCGCATAGTTTTTTGAGAAACTTCATGGGGTTTGTCGTTGGGTTGGATGGGAAAGTAAACTATGTTCTATTTGGGTTAGTCTGAACGCAGTAAAAATATCTTTTATCGATTACAGCCTGCATTTGATACGAGTAAGTGCTTAAAGGTCAAAATACTCACGATAAACGCAGAAAGTAAGACTAATAGTCGTAAGTTCTTTTTACCACTCGCGGTATTCATCAGTGATATCTACATTATCTTTTAAGTCTAAACCTGTTTTGCGAATGAGTGTATTGAGCCACTCGCAAAGCTCCTCACGCTCCATTGTTTCTATGAGTCCGTATTTATTATTAATTTTATTGATAGTCTTTACCAATTTACCCATAGAGTTATAAACAGTAGTCGCATTTTTCTTTCGTACTGCCTCACAAAGTGTTTGTATATATTCCGTAAGGGCTGTTTCTACGGCTGTAATGCTCTCTTCTGAAAACATATCATCACCCTCAGCCATACGCTGGCGCCATTGAGGGATAGGAATTTCAGAGAGAAAAGCTTGTATTTCAGGAATACGATTTGGGTCTATGTTTTTGTTTTGTGATTTGAGGAGGGCTTTTAGTCGGATGCGCTCTTTTTCATAGAGTTCTAATTTGAATAATCTCAGACAGCTTAGTTGTTCCTTAGGGTTCAGAGCCACTAACAAGCGAAATTCTTCAAATAAAACGTGATAAGCAGAGCCATAATTAGTCACTGTTTTACCCGTAAGTTTCTTGCCTATTTTCTGGACAATGGTTGTTTTATCATCGCCAATGTTCAATCCAAAAGGCAGGCTTATATCAGAAATTTTTCCATCCGGTGCATTCTCGGACTCAATGGTAATTTCATGCAAAATCAGTTGGTCTTTTTCCTTGTTGTAACTGCCAATAGGCTCCCCATAAATAGGTGCATACCTCACATAGCCTGTGAATACGGTATAAATGGTCTTTTCTTCATTATTGACATGCACCCAAAACAAGTTGCCATAAGCATCATGGTTTGGCAAAGGGTTTTGAGGCAAATGATATTGTGCAAAAAATTCTTTTATTTCGGGAGAATGGATAGGTTTACCCAATAAATCTTGTAATTTCATAATCATTTAGTTCTTTGTAAAAATTCAATTTATTTTATGGCTTTCATACTTTTTCTTCGCCGTTTTCATCCTGTCTCAAGCCGTATATCTCGTCTTCCACATCTGCATCAAATTTGGGCAGGCATTCTTCGGGGAAGTCTATGATGCTGTTGCCTAAATCGCCGCCATTTTGGTTGCGCAGCCAGCCGCAAACAGAGAAATCTGATAATCGTATTCCATAATCAGTGCCACGGCCTGATCAAATTTCAGACGACCTTCGGCAGCATATATTTAACAAGCGCAAGTCGGCTCAAACCGCAACAAAACGGTCAAACATTCCCGAAATGTTGGGTTTGAACCCTGCCTATGCGCGTAGAGGGCATGTGCTGCCTACGCGTCCCGTGTTCCAAAACAGCCTGAAACCGCAAGGATGGAGGCATTTGCGTTTTTCAGGCTATCCCAATTTACCGCTGAATCTGCGAGGTAATCGTGCTGTCGGTAATCTTGTCGTCTTCCGCCAGCAGCATGGCTTTGGAG
>CAUSOO010000095.1:0-7851 GCA_963533245.1 uncultured Neisseria sp. | reverse complement strand
GCTGAAGCACCAAGTGAATCGGTTCCGTACTATCTGTACTGTCTGCGGCTTCGCCTCCCTCTCCTGATTTAAAGTTCATCCACTATATTTTGCATAAGAGGTCGTCTGAAAGCGCGGCTTCAACGCAGTTAAACCTCATTCTGCCTTTTTCAAAATGCTAAGCCTGCCCGCAGGCACGACCTTTGAAACTTCAGCCCGATTGATTCGGACGCATCAGCGGCGGCAGGAATGCGGGCTGTACTCCCTGACTTCCTGTCCGGTGAAATTGTTGTAAACGCGGACGGTAGCGTGCGGATAGCGTTTGCACAAAACGCTGCGGGCGACGGGAATACCTGCTTTGTTGCTGTCCATTTCAAAACGCTTGTTCAACATTCTGCCGCGCGCATCATAAGCGTTGACGGAATATTCCTTGCCTTCGAATGCGGCACACGCGCCAAGCAGGGAAACGACAGCCAAAAGCGGAAACAGGGAAATGGGTTTCATGGATACGCTCCTATGGATTTTCAACCGTTTGCTTCTGCACGGAAAATGGCAGCAACAAACCATATTCTCCCTTAGATTTCAAACATCCCGCCGTTTTCAGACGACCTTTTTTCTTTTCAAGGTCGTCTGAAAACCAGTAAGCAGCCCGATTTCAAACTGCTTTGTTTTGATCCGCTTTATATCCCTTTGACGGCGTTTACAGATCCAACAACAGGCGTGCCGGATCTTCCAGCGCGTCTTTGATGGCAACCAAAGTCAACACGGCTTCGCGGCCGTCGATGATGCGGTGGTCGTAAGAGAGTGCCAGATACATCATCGGACGGACGACGACTTGACCGTTTTCCACGACTGCGCGCTCTTTGGTCGCGTGCATACCCAAAATGGCGGATTGCGGCGGATTGATAATCGGGGTGGACATCATAGAGCCGAATGTACCGCCGTTGGTGATGCTGAACGTACCGCCGGTCAAATCTTCCAGCGCGATTTTGCCGTCTTTGGCTTTTTTGGCGTAATCGACGATGGCTTGCTCGATGTCGGCAATGCTCATTTGGTCGGCATCACGTAGAATCGGTACGACCAAACCGCGCGGGCTGCCGATGGCGATACCGATGTCGAAGTAACCGTGATAAACGATGTCGTTGCCGTCAACGGAAGCATTCACCACCGGATATTTTTTCAGTGCGGCAACGGCTGCTTTGACGAAGAAAGACATGAAGCCGAGTTTGACGCCGTGCTCTTTCTCGAATTTTTCTTTGTATTTCGCACGCAAGTCCATGATGGGTTTCATATTGACTTCGTTGAACGTAGTCAGAATCGCGTTTTCCTGTTGCGAAGCCAAGAGACGCTCGGCAACGCGGGCGCGCAGGCGGCTCATCGGAACGCGTTGTTCCGGACGTACGCCCGCCGGAACAGGTGCAGGAGCAGCAGCGGGTGCAGCAGCAGGTTTGGCGGCGGCGTTTTGTACGTCTTCTTTCAAGACACGACCGTCACGGCCGGAACCTTGCAGCGCGTTCACATCGACACCGGTTTCGGCTGCCAGTTTGGCGGCGGCAGGCATGGCGGCATTGGTTTGCGCAGCAGCGGGAGCGGCTTCAGGTGCAGGAGCGGCGGCTGGGGCCTCAGCAGAAGTGGAAGCAGTTGCAGCAGTATCGATACGCGCCAATACTTGTTCGGCGGCAACGGTTTCGCCGTTTTGAGCGATGATTTCAACCAATACGCCGGCTTGTGGAGAAGGTACTTCCAAAACCACTTTGTCGGTTTCGATGTCAATCAGGATTTCGTCGCGCGCTACGGCTTCGCCGACTTTTTTCTTCCATTCCAAGAGCGTGCCTTCGGATACGCTTTCGGACAGCATGGGTACTTTTACGTCAATAATCATTTTGTGTCTCCGGATGGTCGTTGGTTTTCAGACGACCTGTTGTGTGTTATCTCTTTTGTTTGGCGGGCGTTCCGTCTGAAGTGTTTCATTCGGAACGCCGTACCGTATTGCATTACAGCGTCATTGCGTCTTCAACCAGTTGTTTCAGCTGGGCGACGTGTTTGCTCATATAGCCGACGGCTGGCGATGCGCTGCTCGGACGGCCGGCGTAAGACAGTTTTTGGCTTTCGCCGATAACGTCTTCCAAGCGGTGGCGGATTTGGTAGAACGCGCCTTGGTTTTTCGGCTCTTCTTGCGCCCAAACCACGGATTTCGCGTTCGGATATTTCGCCAACTCCGCGCGCACTTCGTCGTATGGGAACGGATAAAGCTGCTCGACGCGGACGATGGCGACATCGTTTTCCAGTTTGCGCTCGGCACGGCCTGCTTCCAAATCGTAGTAAACCTGTCCGGCGCACAGAATCACGCGTTTCACGCTTTCATTGTTGCCACGCTCGGCGGTATCGCCGATAACGGGACGGAAGCGCGAACCTTCGGTAAAGTTTTCCAACGGACTCATCGCGCCTTTGAAGCGCAACAGGCGTTTGGACATGAAAATCACCAGCGGTTTGCGGTACGAACCCAAGACTTGGCGTTGCAGCAGGTGGAACATTTGCGACGCTTCAGACGGCATGATGATTTGCATATTGTGTTCGGAGCAGAGCTGCAACCAGCGTTCTACGCGGCCGGATGAGTGTTCCGGACCTTGACCGTCGTAACCGTGCGGCAGGATGGTGGTCAGACCGCACAAACGTCCCCATTTGGTTTCGCCGGACGACAGGAATTGGTCGATGGTCACTTGCGCACCGTTGGCAAAGTCGCCGAACTGCGCTTCCCAAATAGTCAGTTTGTCGGGCGCGGAGCAGGCGAAACCGTATTCGAACGCCATGACCGCTTCTTCATTCAAGATAGAGTCAATGACGAGGAATTCGCCTGCACCTTCGCCCATATTGCGCAGCGGTACATAAGTGCCGTCATCCCATTTTTCGCGTTTTTGGTCGTGCAATACGGCATGGCGGTGCGAGAACGTACCGCGTCCGGAGTCTTCGCCGGAAATGCGCACGCCGTGGCCTTTGGTGACCAGGCTGGCGTATGCAAGGGTTTCCGCCATACCCCAGTCAATCGGCTGACTGCCCGCAGCCATGCCTTTGCGCGCTTCGAGCACACGTTTGGCAGTCGGATGCAGTGCAAAGCCTTCGGGGACAGCGGTAAATTTCTCGGCAAGACGCTCGATGTCGGCAGCGGGCAGGCCGGTTTCCACGTCTTCGCGCCAGTCTTTGCCTTGGTATTTGCTCCAGTCGATTTGCGTGCGTTGGAAATTGCTCAACGTCGTTTGCTCGACATGTTCGCCTTTATCCAAAGCGTCGCGGTAGGCTTGGATATAGCCGTCGGCTTCTGCCTGCGTTACCACGCCTTCTGCAATCAGTTGTTCGGTGTACAAAGCACGCGCACCGGGGTGTTGCGATACTTTTTTGTACATCATCGGCTGGGTCAGGGTCGGATCGTCGCCCTCGTTGTGACCCCATTTGCGGTAGCAGACGACATCGATCACGATGTCTTTGTTGAATTTCTTACGGTAGTCCAACGCGGCTTGGATGGCGAAGCAAACGCGTTCCGGATCGTCGCCGTTGACGTGGATGACCGGAGCGGAAACCATTTTCGCCACGTCGGTACAATGCACGGTCGAACGGGTGTCGCGGGTATCGGAGGTGGTAAAGCCGATTTGGTTATTAATGACGATGTGAACCGTACCGCCGGTGGTATAGCCGCGCGTTTTGGATAGGTTGAACGTTGCTTGGTTGACGCCCAGGCCGACAAATGCAGAGTCGCCGTGAATCAATACGGGCAATACTTTGTCGCGGCCGTTTTCGCCCAGACGTTTTTGTTTGGCGCGTGCAGAACCTTCAACGACAGGATTGACGATTTCCAAGTGAGACGGATTGAACGCCAAAGAAACGTGCATCGGACCGTTCGGCGTAGCGATATCGGAGCTGAAACCCATGTGGTATTTTACGTCACCGCTGGGCAGCTTGATTTCGGCACGGCCTTCAAATTCGGCAAACAAATCGCCCGGTTTCTTGCCCAAAATGTTGACCAAGACATTCAGACGACCTCGGTGTGCCATACCGATGATGACTTCTTCGACACCGTCTTTACCTGCGTTTTGAATGAGGTAATTCAGACCGGCAATCACGCTCTCGCCGCCTTCTACGCCGAAGCGTTTCTGACCGACGTATTTGGTGTGCAGATAACGCTCCAAAGTCTCGGCAGCGGTCATTTCTTTCAGGATGCGGCGTTTCTGTTCGGCACTGTAACTCGGGGTGGACAGCACATCCTCGAAATAATTGCGCAACCAGCGGCGCTCTTCGGTATTGGGAATGTAGATGTATTCCAATGCGAGGTGGCCGCAGTAGGTTTGCTTGAGGTTGCTGATGATTTGGGACAGGGGCAGTTTGCTTTGGCCGGAAAAATCGCCCTCGCCCATATTGAACTGAACCGCCATATCGGCATCATTCAGTCCGTGGAATTTGGGATCGAGGGCTTCAATGTTGCGTGGCGGGATACGTTTGAGCGGGTCAAGCTGAGCAGCGCCCACACCTTGAATACGGTAAGCAGAAATCAACCGCAGTACGCCGACCTGTTTCTTCATCATGGCTTCATCCATACCGCCGGCAATAGCCGCTGTCGATTTGGTTTTTGCCAAATTGGCGAAGGATTCACGGATCGGAGCATGGGCGATATCAACATCCGCCGCACCGGGCTGCTTGCTTAAGTCGGTGAAATACTGCTTCCATTTTTCATCGACCGAATTGGGGTTTTCCAGGAAATTCTCATACAACTCCTCGATGTAGGGAGCATTTGAACCGAACAGATAAGAAAAATTGAGTTTTTCATCCATCATGACGCGAGCTCTTTTCTTTAAAATATAAACAAAGGGTAGAATTCCATGTGTTTCAACGGAATCCATGCCGTTTGAAATGACACTTCATTCTACCCTATTTCCAGCCAAATTACTTGTATCTGTTTCGTTTGCTGCAGACAAACTTATTTAAAAAAACTATTCGGCTTTCTCAAATGAAGTTCCGACAACATATTAATATACTGATTTTCAGCGTTTATCCGCCGGCACATAATCTCGGCGTTCCGCACCGGTATAAAGTTGGCGCGGACGGCCGATTTTCAGCGAAGGATCGCCGATCATTTCATGCCAGTGCGAAATCCAGCCCACGCTGCGTGACAGGGCGAAGATGACGGTAAACATTTCGGTCGGAATGCCCAGCGCGGACAGGACGATACCGGAGTAGAAGTCGACGTTGGGGTACAGCTTGCGCTCCACGAAGAACGGGTCTTTCAGGGCAATTTGTTCCAATTCCATTGCCAGCTTGAATTTCGGACTGTCTTCCAAGCCCAATTCTTTCAGCACTTCATAACAGGTCTCGCGCATAATGCTGGCACGCGGATCCATATTGCGGTACACGCGGTGTCCGAAGCCCATCAGGCGGTATTTACGCTGTTTCACGCCTTCCATATATTCGGCAACACGGGACACATCGCCGATTTCGTCCAACATTTTCAAGACAGCTTCGTTCGCGCCGCCGTGGGACGCACCCCACAGACAGGCAATACCGGCAGCGATACAGGCAAACGGGTTCGCGCCTGAAGAACCTGCCAGACGGACGGTCGAAGTCGATGCGTTTTGCTCGTGGTCGGCATGTAGGATAAAGATGCGGTCGAGCGCGCGTGCCAATACAGGATTGGGTTTGTAGTCTTCACATGGTGTGGCGAACATCATGTGCATGAAATTTTCGGAATAAGAGAGGTTGTTTCTCGGATAATTGAACGGCAGACCGTTGGAATAGCGGTAGCACATTGCCGCAATCGTCGGAATTTTGGAAATCAGGCGGTAAATCGCGATTTTGCGGTGTTCGGGGTTCGTAATGTCCAGACTGTCCTGATAGAACGCAGACAGCGCACCGACCACACCGACCATCATCGCCATTGGATGCGCATCACGGCGGAAGCCGCGGAAGAACCAAGTCAGCTGTTCATGCACCATCGTATGACGGCGGACGGTATTGTCAAATTCTGCCTTTTGCTCGGGCGTCGGCAGTTCGCCGTAAATCAACAGGTAACAGACTTCCAAATAATCGGATTTTTCGGCGAGTTGTTCGATGGGATAACCACGGTAATACAGCAGACCTTTGTCGCCGTCGATATAAGTGATTTTGGATTCGCAGCTTGCTGTTGAAACGAATCCGGGGTCGAATGAGAATAAGCCTGTGTTTTTCGTCAGTTCACGGATATCGACCACGTCATGACCGATGCTCGCTTCCAATACGGGCAGTTCTAAATCCTCTTGATTGGGTACGTTGAGTTTAATTGATTTGGACATATTTATCGCTCCTTTGTAGGTTGGGGCTTTCGTTGCTGCCTATGCAGCACGGTCTTTATTTTCAGACGACCTCCGTATCCTAGAAATCCGCCGAAAGGCAGGCGGATTTCCAATACGTCAAGCTCGTCTGATTTTTTCAAGCATAGGGATAAGGTGTTCCTTGTCTGTCGCCGAATGTCCGTTGATCAGTGCAAGAAGCTCCTGATCTTGAAACTCAAGGATTTCGGAAAACTCGGACAGCTCTTTATCGCTCAAATGCTCGAATTCTTTTTCCATAAACCTGCCGAAAATCAAATCTAACTCTAATAATCCCCGGCGGGTTTGAAAACGGATTTTCCGTTTGGCAATATCGTCAAAAACCATCATTTCTTAAACGGCTCGTTTCAACATAATTTCTTTAATCTTACCGATGGCACGGGTCGGATTCAAGTGTTTAGGACATACGTCCACGCAGTTCATGATGGTATGGCAGCGGAACAGGCGATACGGGTCGTTCAAATTGTCCAAACGCTCGTTGGTAATGGTATCGCGGCTGTCTGCGATGAAGCGGTAGGCGTTCAGCAAACCGGACGGACCGACGAATTTGTCGGGATTCCACCAGAATGACGGACAGGCAGTCGAGCAGCAGGCACACAAAATACATTCGTACAAGCCATCCAACTCTTTACGCTCTTCCTGAGTTTGCAAGCGCTCTTTGTCGGCATCGATCGGATTATCGTTGACGACATAAGGTTTGATGGAATGGTATTGTTTGAAGAACTGAGTCATATCCACAATCAGGTCGCGAATGACGGGCAGACCGGGCAGCGGGCGGATTTTGACCGGCTGTTTCAGGCTGCGTAAATCGGTCAGACACGCCAAGCCGTTTTTGCCATTGATGTTCATACCGTCTGAACCGCAAATACCTTCGCGGCAAGAACGGCGGAAAGACAGGGTATCGTCTTGCGCTTTCAGGCGCACCAGTGCGTCCAAAAGTTTCACGTCGGTAGGTTCCAGTTCCAACTCGTAACGTTGCATATATGGTTTGGCATCAACGTCCGGATTGTAACGGTAAATTTCAAAACTCATTTTTTCCATGAGAAGTGTTCCTTTTCTCATAAACCGCCTGATGGTTTTATGTTATGGGTTCAGGCTGTTCAGTGTGGTGGTGTATTTGATTTTCAGACGACCCCTTGTGATACGGAGGTCGTCTGAAAACGCATCAGTAAACGCGCTTGGCCGGTTTGATGTATTCCACGCTCAAAGGCTTGGTGTGTACCGGTTTGTAGGACAAGGTGTTGGTATCTGAATGATACAGCGTGTGTTTCATCCAGTTTTCGTCATCGCGCTCAGGATGGTCGTCTGAAGCGTGCGCGCCACGCGATTCTTTACGTGCTTCGGCAGACACCAAAGTCGCTTTCGCCACTTCAATCAGGTTATCCAATTCCAAAGCCTCGATACGCGCGGTATTCCACACTTTACTCTTGTCTTTGATTTCAGTACGTTTCACGCGCTCGGCAATCGCCATGATTTCTCGAACGCCTTTGCTCAGAATCTCATCGGTACGGAACACGCCGGC
>CAUSOO010000094.1:0-8244 GCA_963533245.1 uncultured Neisseria sp. | reverse complement strand
TCTGTACTGTCTGCGGCTTCGTCGCCTTGTCCTAATTTAAATTTAATCCACTATAAAGGTACATAAAGCCAGAGTCCACACCATCACCATGGATAACGGCAAAGAGTTCTACCAACACACCAAAATAGCCAAAGCATTAAAAGCGGAAACCTATTTTTGCCGCCCTTACCATTCGTGGGAAAAAGGGTTGAATGAAAACACCAACGGACTCATCCGACAATATTTCCCCAAACAGACCGATTTCCGAAATATGAGCAATCGGGAGATACGCAGGGTTCAAGATGAGTTGAACCACCGGCCAAGAAAAACACTTGGCTACGAAACGCCAAGTGTTTTATTCTTAAATCTGTTCCAACCACTGGTACCCTAGTGTTGCACTTGAAATCCGAATCCAAGGACCCCTTGACCGAACAATATAGTGGATTAACTTTAAATCAGGACAAGGCGACGAAGCCGCAGACAGTACAGATAGTACGGAACCGATTCACTTGGTGCTTCAGCACCTTAGAGAATCGTTCTCTTTGAGCTAAGGCGAGGCAACGCCGTACCGGTTTAAAGTTAATCCACTATAAAAATATCGGCTTTAGAAATCCCGTTTCACCATCATTCAAACCAAAAGGTCGTCTGAAAACTTTCAGACGACCCCATCCGACCAAGGAAACCCATGAACATCACCGTCCTCGCCGTCGGCACCAAAATGCCCCGCTGGGTGGACGAAGCCGTCGGCGAATACGCCAAACGCTTCGGACGCGACGTCGCCTACACCCTCAAAGAAATCAAACCCGAAAAACGCGGCGCAGGCGTCAATGCCGCACAAGGCATGGCGGCGGAAGAAAAACGCATCCTCGAAGCCATCCCTCAAGGCGCATTCCTCATCGTCCTCGACGAACGCGGCAAAGCCCCGACCTCCGTCGAGCTGGCGGAACACCTCAAAAGCTGGCAGCAAAACGGCGAACACATCTGCTTCGTCATCGGCGGCGCCGACGGCATGACCGACCGCCTCAAACAACAAGCCCGCATGATGATGCGCCTCTCCAGCCTCACCCTCCCGCACGGCATGGTGCGCGTCCTGCTGACCGAACAGCTCTACCGCGCCGTCTCCATCCTCCACAACCATCCCTACCACCGCGAATAACAAAAGCCGTACCCGCAGGCAGGCTTCATGCGCCCACACCGCTTGAATCGGGCGCAGGCGTATCTGTTGCGAATTCAATACATCAAGAAATAGTAAACTGGGAAATATTCAGATATTGTTTGAATACCCGTCATAAGGACGATAAGATACCGACCTCATTTGATAAGGGATTGATTCAGAAACAGTTCGGGCTTGCCGAAGGCAACTTCGCCGTATGGTTTTGAAGTGGGAAAGCTTCAATCCCCATTTTGATATCACACAACGATAAAGATGAAATGTCCGGTTTATAGTGGATTAAATTTAAACCAGTACGGCGTTACCTCGCCTTGCCGTACTATCTGTACTGTCTGCGGCTTCGTCGCCTTGTCCTGATTTAAATTTAATCCACTATATTTTTCGAAAGGGGGCGGAATGAAGGAAATTCAGCGGGGATTTTCTTTGTCTCAATTGGTTTTTACCATCATGACGGTGGGGATTTTAACGTCGATTGCCTACCCGTCTTACCAAAAATATGTTGAAAATACCAAGCTGCAGGAAGTGCGGGCAGCCATGCTGGAAAACGCCCAATTTCTGGAGCGTTTTTATCAAAAAAACGGAAGTTTCAAACAAAGCTCTACCCAATGGCCGGATTTGCCGATTAAGGAAATCGGCGATTTTTGCATCAAGGTGCAAGGCGACGCCAAAGGCACGCCGGACGGGCGGTTTACCCTGAAGGCAGTAGCACGGTCGGATCAAAATCCCAAAGTATTGAAGATCAACGAAAGCTTTGTCACGGTATCGTGTGAAACGACCGAAAGCACCTGCGAAGACAAGGCACAGCATTTCGCCAATACGGACAAATCATGCAAGATATTTGAGTCTTGAAGCATCGATAGCGAAAGGTCGTCTGAAACCTAAATTGGTTTGCCGTTGTGCTTTTTCGGTGACAGTGCAGTGAAGGGACAGGTATTGGATAGGGTATCGTTCGTCTTGGGTCAGTTGCGTGTGACTCATATGGAAAGCTTTGATTTACTTAATCTTTAGCCCACAAACCCGCTTGGTGGTTTATGGGCTATAAACGATCAAACCTTACAGACAAGCCATTTCGTTTGCCATTTGCTGTTCTAAGGTTTCGCGGCGGCGGATAAGCCGGTATTCGTCGCCGTCCACCAAGACTTCCGCCGCCCGGTTGCGCGTGTTGTAATTGCTTGCCATGCTGGCGCCGTATGCGCCTGCGCTGCGGATAACCAGCAAATCGCCTTCTTCGCAGGCAAGGGTGCGGTCTTTGCCGAGGAAGTCGCCGGTTTCGCAAATCGGGCCGACGATGTCGGCGGTCAGCGGCGGGATGTTTTTTGGTTCCACCGCTTCGATACGGTGGTACGCGTCATACAGGGCGGGGCGCATGAGGTCGTTCATGGCGGCATCGACCATGACGAAGTTTTTCTCTTCGCCGTGTTTGACGAACTCGACGCGCGCCAGCAGCGAACCTGCGTTGCCGACCAGGCTGCGGCCGGGTTCGAGGATGAGTTTCAGACGACGTGTGCCGATCAGTTTTTGAACCGCTTGGGCATACGCGCTCAAATCGGGGACGGTTTCGTCTTGATAAACGATGCCGACGCCGCCGCCTAAGTCTAAATGTTCCAAAACGATGCCTTCATCCGCCAATCGGTCAACCAAAATCAAGATGCGCCCGCAGGCTTCGATAAGCGGGCTGAGGTCGGTCAGTTGCGAACCGATGTGGCAGTCGATGCCGATGATTTTGAGGTGGCTTTGGCGGGAGGCATGGCGGTAGGCTTCGAGCGCGTCGGCGTAGGCGATGCCGAATTTGTTGGCTTTCAGGCCTGTGGAGATGTAGGGATGGGTTTTGGCATCGACATCGGGGTTGACGCGCAGGGAGACGGGGGCGGTTTTGCCCAAGCGTTCGGCAACCTTTTGAATGCGGTCGATTTCGGGGATGCTTTCCATATTGAAGCATTTCACGCCTGCATGGAGCGCGAACTCGATTTCCACCTCGCTTTTGCCCACGCCTGAAAAGATGGTTTTCGCCGCGTCGCCGCCTGCCGCCAAAACGCGCGCCAGTTCGCCGCCGGAGACGATGTCGAAACCGCTGCCCAGCGAGGCAAAGTGTTTGATGATGCTCAGATTGCCGTTTGCCTTGACGGCGTAGCAGACGAGCGGGGAAAGCGCGGCAAACGCGGTTTGGTAGTTTTCAAATGCTTCGGTCAGCGCGGATTGGCTGTACACATAAAGCGGCGTGCCGAATTCTTCGGCAAGGCGGGAGTAAGGGACTTGTTCGCAATGCAGGGTCATGTTGGTGAGGCTTAATCGTTGGTTTGATTGGTAGGTTCTTTGGAAGAATGGATTTTCAGGCCGGTTTGGACCACGCCGAAACGCGCCTTGTCGCCTTCTTTGGGCAGGTAGAGGTCGCCTTTGTAACCGCAGGCTGAAAGCAGGAGGGCGGTTGCCGCCGCAAAAAATACGCCGTATTTCATCGGTAAACTTCCTTCATAAGCGCGAATGTGGCAAGATTCGGTATCTTAAACAAAAAACACACAAAAAGCCATGATGACCGAAAGCGAATTCATCCGCATGAGCGAAGAATTGTTCGAACACATCGAAGACCAAATCGACGAAAACGGCTGGGATTTCGACTGCCAGTTTGCCGGAAACGTCCTGACCATCGAAGCGGCGGACGGCACGCAAATCATCGTCAACCGCCACACGCCCAACCAAGAATTGTGGATTGCCGCAAAAAGCGGCGGCTACCATTTCGCCGAGCAAAACGGCAAATGGCTGGCAACGCGCGACGGACGGGATTTCTACGATGTTTTGAACGAAGCCCTGAGCGCGGCTTCGGGTGAAGCGGTTGAGATTGCCGAATTGTAAGCCGAAAGGCAGACCATTCAGTAATACCAACGGAAAACAATCAGAAAGAAAATCGTCATGAAATATCTACCCCTTCTGTTACTTGCTGCCACAGCCCCCGCTTTTGCCGGTTCATCCAGCATCTACTTAAACAACGATTACCGACAGGTTTTCGCTACCCCAAGCGGCAATATCTTATGTGGTGGTGACAGCCAAAAGCGCACTAAGACCGGCAAACCCCGAACCAACGATTTGTATTGTTTTATCGGTCTGAATAAAGCTATGCCCAAACGCTGTAACCAACAAGGTGAAGGCTTGGATTTCACGCTGAATGCCAAAGGTAAAGCCACTATGAGCTGCGCGGGTTTCGAATTTGTCCCCGACAATGAAGGCTACGAAGAAACACGCGTACTGAAATACGGTGAAACCATTAGCGGTCAGGGTTGGAGCTGCCGCAGCGGAACATCAGGCTTAAGTTGTCAAAATAACGACGGCCACGGTTTTTCAATCAATCGTAAAGAATACCGCCTGTTTTAATTGTTCGAGCTGTTTCTGTCCTTGGCTGAAGGTCGTTTTCAGACGACCTTTATATGGTATTGAAGTTGGCGGAGCATGAACCAAACTTACAGACTTGGACGATGAATTGCTGGACAAAATCCTATCCCGAAAACCTACATAACCCGCACAAAAGGATAATAAAATGCCCCTGTTAGACAGTTTCAAAGTCGACCACACCCGTATGCACGCCCCCGCCGTGCGTGTGGCGAAAACCATGACCACGCCCAAAGGCGACACCATTACCGTATTCGACCTGCGCTTTTGCGTGCCCAACAAAGAAATCCTCTCCGAAAAAGGCATCCACACGTTGGAGCATTTATTCGCAGGCTTTATGCGCGACCACTTGAACGGCAACGGCGTCGAAATCATCGACATTTCCCCGATGGGCTGCCGCACCGGTTTCTACATGAGCCTCATCGGCACGCCCGACGAGCAGCAGGTCGCCGACGCATGGCTCGCTTCGATGCAGGATGTGGTCAACGTCAAAGACCAAAGCAAAATCCCCGAGTTGAACGAATACCAATGCGGCACTTATCTGATGCACTCTCTTGCCGAAGCGCAGGAAATCGCGCAAAACGTCCTGACGCGCAAAGTGGCGGTGAACAAAAACGAAGAGCTGACGCTGGATGAAAGTTTGTTGAACGCTTAAACGATATGTTTGAAAAAAGGTCGTCTGAAAACGGGAAACCGAGTTTCAGACGACCTTTTGTTTGAATAGAAAAGATGGACAAAGTATAGTGGATTAACTTTAAACCGGTACGGCGTTGCCTCGCCTTAGCTCAAAGAGAACGATTCTCTAAGGTGCTGAAGCACCAAGTGAATCGGTTCCGTACTATCTGTACTGTCTGCGGCTTCGTCGCCTTGTTCTGATTTAAATTTAATCCACTATATCTATCGACACGGCAAACCGCAGACCGTTTACCGCCCTGCTTTGGTTCCGCCCGGACCGTACACGGCGCCCCATGCGGCATCGAGCCGCTGCCCTGCCTGTTTCAATGTTTCCGCCTGTTGGCTTTTCACATTCATTGCCGCCTGAAGCTCGCCCTGCAAGCGGACAATGTCGGCTTGGGCTTTTTGCAGGCGGTATTGCGCATCTTCAAGGTCGCTTTGCAGCGAGATGATTTTGCTGTCGTTGCCGGTTTGCTGTTTCAAGGCGGTGCGGTAGGCGGAACGCGCGTTCATCAGATTGTCTTCCGCGCTGTCTGCCGCTGCATTCAGCGAAACGCCCATTAATATCAAGGCGATGAGTTTGTTGTTCATAAACATCCTTTGATGCCGTCCCGCGATGTATAGTGGATTAACTTTAAACCGGTACGGCGTTGCCTCGCCTTAGCTCAAAGAGAACGATTCTCTAAGGTGCTGAAGCACCAAGTGAATCGGTTCCGTACTATCTGTACTGTCTGCGGCTTCGTCGCCTTGTCCTGATTTAAAGTTAATCCACTATATTAGAGGTCGTCTGAAAACGGAAAAGCTGTTTTCAGACGACCTTTTTGCTGCGGTAGGCTGTTGGTTAATATTGATAGGCGGCGAGTTTGCGCTTGATTTCGGGCAGGGCGGCGCGGGCGGCTTCTTCACCCAGCTGGATGGCGCGTCGTTTTTGGTCGAAACCGCCGATAGAGCCCATCTCCAACACTTGCGGTTTGATCACGACGTTTGCCTGACCCAATTCGTGTTGGAGCAGCGGAATGCTCATGACGTTGAACGTTTGGTCGAGGTAAGAGAAAAAGCCTTGGTTGACGTTTTTCACCGGACGGGCGGAAATATCGACGGCGATAATGAAATTGGCGCCTTGTTTTTTAGCCGCGCTGACGGGAACGGGCTGCGACAGACCGCCGTCAACGTATCGGCGGCCGCCAATCATGGTGGGTTGGAACACGTTGGGGATGGACGCGGACGCGCGGACTGCCTGTCCGACGTTGCCTCGGTTGAAGGCGACGGCTTTACCACTTTCAAAATCGGTGGCGACGGCGGCGAATTTAATCGGCAATTGTTGGATGGGGCGGTTGCCGACTTTTTGGTTGATGTAGTTTTGCAGTTTTTCGCCTTTGATGAAGCCGCTGCTGGACAGGGTCAGGTCAACCAAGTCGGTTTTGCCCAAAATTTCGGCTTCGAGTTCGAGGCGGTCGGGCGACATGCCTGAAGCGTACAGGCTGCCGACGATGGAGCCTGCGGATGTGCCGGTCACGACTTTGACGGGAATATTGTTTTCTTTCAAGACCTTGATAATGCCGATATGGGCAAAGCCTTTGGATGCGCCGCCGCCGAGCGCAAGCGCGACCACGGCTTTGGGCTTGGCGGTATTCGCGGTATGGGTATTCGGCTTGGCACCCGATTTGTCGGAGGTGTGGCTCGGACAGGCAGCGAGCATGAGTACGACAGACGCTGTCAGCGTAGTGCGCAGTGTTTGAATCAGCAATGGTTTCATTTTCAGACGACCTTTATAGATGGATTTTTGGTTTGGAACATATTGTCAGCCGAATGGCGCGAAACCTGTCGCGGTATGCGCTCCGTCGTGTTTTTATCGGCGCGGCTGCAGTATAGTGGATTAAATTTAAATCAGGACAAGGCGAGGCAACGCCGTACGGGTTTAAAGTTAATCCACTATAAAGTGGCAGAAAACCTGTTGCCCGCTTGGTCATGAAAACAGGCGGAATCAGGGGAACAGGCAATCTGCCATCCGCCTTGTCAGGCGGCACAAGCGGGAAGTTTAGCGCATCGTTATGCCGAAATCAAAAAAGGTCGTCTGAAACCTGATTTTCGGTTTCAGACGACCTGTTGCTTGTCCGCTTTGTCGATCGGTTTTTAATGCTCCCACTCGACGTGTTCGTTGAGGAAACCGCCGCTCTGGTGCGCCCAGAGTTTGGCGTAGAGGCCTTGTTTTTCGAGGAGTTCGGCGTGGCTGCCTTCTTCGATGATGCGGCCTTTGTCCAAGACGATGAGCCTGTCCATCGCGGCGATGGTGGAGAGGCGGTGGGCGATGGCGATGACGGTTTTGCCGTCCATCATTTTGTCGAGGCTTTCTTGGATGGCGGCTTCGACTTCGGAGTCGAGCGCGCTGGTGGCTTCGTCGAGCAGCAGAATCGGCGCGTCTTTAAGCATGACGCGGGCGATGGCGATGCGTTGGCGTTGGCCGCCGGAGAGTTTCACGCCGCGTTCGCCGACGTGCGCGTCATAGCCGCGCCGTCCTTTGGCGTCGGAAAGGTTGGGGATGAAATCGGCGGCTTCGGCGCGTTCGGCGGCGGAAATCATTTCGGCGTCGGTGGCGTCGGGGCGGCCGTAAACGATGTTGTCGCGCACGGAACGGTGCAGCAGCGAGGTGTCTTGCGTGACCAAACCGATTTGGGCGCGCAGGCTTTCTTGGGTCACGCTGTCCACGTTTTGCCCGTCAATCGAAATGGTGCCGCTTTGCGGTTCGTAGAAACGCAAGAGCAGGTTGACGATGGTGGATTTTCCCGCGCCGCTGCGTCCGATAAGGCCGACTTTTTCGCCCGGGCGGATGGTGAGGTTGAAGCCGTTGAGCAGCGGTTTGCCGGCTTCGTAGGAGAAATCGACGTGTTCGAACTTGATTTCGCCTTGCGACACTTTCAGCGGCAGGGCGTTCGGCTTGTCAAGGATAGTGTGCGGTTTGGACAGGGTTGCCATGCCGTCGCTGACGGTGCCGATGTTTTCAAACAATCGGGCGGATTCCCACATGATGTATTGCGACA
>CAUSOO010000093.1:0-8721 GCA_963533245.1 uncultured Neisseria sp. | reverse complement strand
TGAACCTGCTCGCTTCAGACGGCCTTTTGTACTTCTCCAACAACTTGCGCAGCTTCGTCTTGGACGATTCGGTATCGGAACAATACGCCGTCAAAGACATTTCCAAACAATCCGTTCCCGACGATTTCCGCAACAAGAAAATCCATCAGTGTTGGGAAATCAGGCACAAAGCCTGACTGTCCTCGTCGTTGGTTGAAATACCCAACGGTTTATCTGCCCAAAGGTCGTCTGAAAACTCCGTTTGGTATTTTCAGACGACCTTTTCTCATATAGGCAGGCATCACGCCACCCCTTCACGGTATAATCCGCCCCATATCACTTCACAACAAGGAACACACAAGATGGATTGGAAAGGACGCGAACAGAGTCAAAACGTAGAAGACCGACGCGGCAGCAGCGGTGGAGGCGGCGGCGGGAGGGCGCCCGGCATCCTCGGCATCATCGTCGTTTTGATCGGCGCTTATTACGGCGTCGATTTGAGCGGCTTGGTCGGCACGCCTTCCATGGGTACGGGTTCAACCCAAACCTCCCAGCTCAAACCTCAAGAAGAAGCCGAGCTAAACGAACTCGCCCGCGTCGTCCTCGCCGACACGGAAAAAGCTTGGGGCAGCTATTTCAAACAAATCGGACGTACCTACACCCCGACCACGCTGGTGTTATACAACGGCGGTACATCCACCGCCTGCGGCATGGGTCAATCGGCAATGGGGCCGTTTTACTGCCCGGGCGACAAAAAAGTCTATCTCGACTTAGACTTTTATAGGGATATGCAGACCAAACTCAACTCTGCCAGCGATGCCGCGTTTGCCTACGTCATCGCACACGAAGTCGGACACCACGTCCAAAACCTGCTCGGCACCCTACCCCAAGTCCACAGAATGCAGCAGCAGGTCGGCAAAAAAGAAGCCAATGCCCTTTCCGTCAAACTCGAATTGCAGGCGGACTGCTACGCGGGCATTTGGGGGCATTACGCCGTCAACAATAATATCTTCAAACCCGAAGACATCCCCAAAGCCATGCTGGCTGCCGAATCCGTCGGCGACGACCGCCTGCAGAAAGACGGGCAGGGCTATGTTGTTCCCGACAGCTTTACACACGGCTCGTCCGAACAGCGCATGGCATGGCTCAAACGCGGTTTGGACAGCGGCGACATCAATCAATGCAACACTTTCGGCAATTGATTGAAACCGCAGTGAATGGTTATTTGATATAACCCCCAAAGGTCGTCTGAAAGCCTTCAGACGACCTTTGCCTATGTTAGAATAAGCCCGTTTTCCATTCACAATCACAAAGGAAACCATCATGGCAAACATTGCCCGCGACATCTTCAAAGCCTACGACATCCGAGGCATTGTCGGCAAAACCCTGACCAACGAAGCCGCCTACCTTATCGGCAAAGCCATCGCCACCCGAGCCGCCGAAAAAGGCATCACCCGCATCGCACTCGGACGCGACGGACGCTTGAGCGGTCCCGAACTGATGGAACACATCCAGCGCGGCTTTACCGACAGCGGCATCGACGTCCTCAATGTCGGCATGGTCGCCACCCCCATGCTGTATTTCGCCGCCATCAACGAATGCGGCGGCAGCGGCGTGATGATTACCGGCAGCCACAACCCGCCCGATTACAACGGCTTCAAAATGATGCTCGGCGGCGATACCCTCGCAGGCGAAGCCATCCAAGAACTGCTTGCCCTGATCGAAGCCGACAAACTGACCGCTTCCGATAAAAAAGGCAGCGTAACCGAAAAAGACATCTCCGGCGAATACCACAACCACATCGTCGGCCACGTCAAACTCAAACGCCCCATGAAAATCGCCATCGACGCGGGCAACGGCGTGGGCGGCGCATTCGCAGGCAAACTCTACAAAGGTTTGGGTAACGAAGTGACCGAACTTTTCTGCGAAGTGGACGGCAATTTCCCCAACCACCATCCCGACCCTTCCAAACCCAAAAACCTGCAAGATTTGATTGCCGCGCTGAAAAACAGCGATGCCGAAATCGGCTTGGCTTTTGACGGCGATGCCGACCGCTTGGGCGTCGTGACCAAAGACGGCAACATCATCTATCCCGACCGCCAGCTCATGCTGTTCGCCCAAGACGTTTTGAGCCGCAACCCCGGCGCGAAAGTCATCTTCGACGTCAAATCCACCCGCCTGCTGGCTCCGTGGATTAAAGAACACGGCGGCGAAGCCGTCATGGAGAAAACCGGCCACAGCTTCATCAAGTCCACCATGAAAAAAACCGGCGCGCTGGTTGCCGGCGAAATGAGCGGACACATCTTCTTCAAAGAACGCTGGTTCGGCTTCGACGACGGCATGTACGCCGGCGCGCGCCTCTTGGAAATCCTGTCTGCCTTCGACAATCCGTCCGAAGTGTTGAACAACCTGCCGCAAAGCATTTCCACGCCCGAACTCAACATCGACCTGCCCGAAGGCAGCAACGGCCATCAGGTTATCGACGAACTTGCCGCCAAAGCCAAATTCGAAGGCGCGACCGAAATCATCACCATCGACGGCCTGCGCGTAGAATTCCCCGACGGCTTCGGCCTGATGCGCGCCTCCAATACCACGCCGATTTTGGTGTTGCGCTTCGAGGCAGATTCCGACGAAGCCATCGGGCGGATTCAAAACCAGTTTAAAGCCGTCATCGAAAGCAATCCCGCGCTGAAATGGCCGCTGTAAACGGTTAACGCTTTAAAGCTCAAAAGGTCGTCTGAAAACGAGTATTCCCGTTTTCAGACGACCTTTTATAGTGGATTAACTTTAAATCAGGACAAGGCGAGGTAACGCCGTCCTGGTTTAAAGTTAATCCACTATATTTCGATGTTTCCGCTCTTTAAACTCAGTCAGGGCAACGCCCTATTCTTCCAAGCCAATACGCCCAAGCTTCCCCATCAACGCCCTTTGACTTCCATCAAACAAAATTATCTTCTTCAAAAAACGCCCGTTGTCCTTTACCCAAGAAAATAAATGCGTTCATCTCCTCATCCAATACCCAAATATTGCCTATTGGATAAATACACAACCGACGCAGCGGCAAATTATTGTTCAAAACATAAAAAATAGAGCCATTTATCTAAAAAATAACCACCCAATTAACATTAAATACCAAGCATTCAAACCTACTCCAACCCATACAAAAAAATCCATGCCGTTTTCAGACGACCCCAACCCGATTAAAAGCCTATTTTCCCAACCATTTCAGGCTACTATGCACAAACAGCTTCTTACAGTATGATGGACTTCTCGATTTTGCCTTAAGCCTGCATGCGTTTCAGCGGCGCAGGCAGCAGGAATCAGGCTTCCAAACAAATCCAACCTCAATTCGGAGTAAACATCATGTTGACCCAGACCCAACAGGTCAATTTGACCCTGCATCATCTCAAAGAGCGCGCCTTGGCAGAATATAGCCCCAAACAGCGTGCGACCGTCGAAGCTTCCGAAGACTGGAAACAGTTTGACCGGCGTTTGAACGAGCATTTTCCCAAGCTGATGCACGAGCTGGACAACGTTTACAACGACAACGAAGCCGTCCTGCCCATGCTGGAACAACTGATTGCCCAAGCATGGCAAAGCTATTCCCAACGCGACAAGTCTCTGAAAGCCGTCGATGCCGCGCGTGAGAATGACCCCGATTGGATTTTGTCCAATAAACAGGTCGGCGGCGTGTGTTATGTCGATTTGTTCGCGGGCGATTTGAAAGGCTTGAAAGCCAAAATCCCTTATTTTCAAGAGCTGGGGCTGACCTATCTGCACATGATGCCCCTGTTTAAATGTCCCGAAGGCAAAAGCGACGGCGGCTATGCGGTCAGCAGCTACCGCGACGTCAATCCGGCTTTGGGTACGATAGACGATTTGCGCGATGTCATTGCCGCGCTGCACGAAGCGGGCATTTCCGCCGTCGTCGATTTCATCTTCAACCACACGTCCAACGAACACGAATGGGCGAAACGCTGTGCCGCCGGCGACCCGCTTTTCGACAATTTCTACTATATCTTCCCCGACCGCTGGATGCCCGACCAATACGACCGCACCCTGCGTGAAATCTTCCCCGACCAACATCCGGGCGGCTTCTCCCAATTAGAAGACGGACGCTGGGTGTGGACGACGTTCAATTCCTTCCAATGGGATTTGAATTACAGCAATCCTTGGGTATTCCGCGCCATGGCGGGCGAAATGATGTTCCTCGCCAATCTGGGCGTCGACATCCTGCGTATGGACGCCGTCGCCTTCATTTGGAAACAAATGGGTACGGATTGCGAAAACCTGCCGCAAGCCCACGCCTTAATCCGCGCGTTCAACGCCGTCATGCGCATCGCCGCACCTGCCGTGTTCTTCAAATCCGAAGCCATCGTCCACCCCGACCAAGTCGTCCAATACATCGGACAAGACGAATGCCAAATCGGCTACAACCCGCTGCAAATGGCATTGTTGTGGAACACCCTCGCCACCCGCGAAGTCAACCTGCTCCACCAAGCCCTCTCCTACCGCCACAACCTGCCCGACCATACCGCATGGGTCAACTACGTCCGCAGCCATGACGACATCGGCTGGACGTTTGCCGACGAAGACGCATGGCAGTTCGGCATCCACGGCTACGACCACCGCCAATTCCTCAACCGCTTCTTCGTCAACCATTTCGACGGCAGCTTCGCGCGCGGCGTCCCCTTCCAATACAACCCCAACACCGGCGACTGCCGCGTCAGCGGTACTGCCGCCGCCTTGGCAGGTTTGGCGCAACATGACCCACACGCCGTTGACCGCATCAAACTCTTGTACAGCATCGCCCTGAGTACTGGCGGCCTGCCCCTGATTTATCTCGGCGACGAAGTCGGCACGCTCAACGACGACGACTGGTCGAACGACCGCAACAAGAGCGACGACAGCCGCTGGGCGCACCGTCCGCGTTACAACGCCGAGTTGTACGAACAGCGCCACGACCCGTCAACCGCGGCAGGACAAATCTATCAAGGCCTGCGCCACATGATAGACATCCGCCAAAACAACCCGCGTTTGAACGGCGGCCGTCTGGTTACTTTCAACACCAACAACAAACACATCATCGGCTACATCCGCAACAACGCACTGTTGGCGTTCGGCAACTTCAGCGAACACCCGCAAACCATCAGCGCGCACACCCTGCAAGCCATGCCCGCCCGCGCCAAAGACCTCATCAGCGGCGAAACTGTGGCACTGAATCAGGATTTGGTGCTGCGCCCCTACCAAGTGATGTGGCTCGAAATCGCCTGATAATTGAGGCAGCTTAAAACGCAAAGGTCGTCTGAAAACCGGTATTTTCCTGTTTTCAGACGACCTTTTTGACAAAATGGATGTTCCACTCATAATCTGCCCGCCGCATCCCTTTACAGGCGCAAACCGCTTGTTTCTTCATCCTCCAGTCAACAAATCTGTCAAAAATCCATTTATCCAGCAGCCATCCGGTTCTCATCCCAAAGCCTGAAAAACACCAAGCCGCCTTTCAGACGACCTCCTACCAAATCAGTTACAATTCATCCCTATGAACAAAACCGAATCAAACGTTTCGGAAACGCCGCCCGTCCGCCCGTCCCGCTGGCTGCCCCTGCTGTTGGCGATTGCGATTTTCATGCAAATGCTGGACGCGACGATTCTGAATACCGCCCTGCCCGAAATCGCCAAAGATTTCAAAGTATCGCCACTCAATATGCAGCTGGCGGCGATTTCCTATACGCTGACCGTTGCCCTGCTGATTCCTTTAAGCGGCTATTTGGTGGACAGGTTCGGCACTAAAAACGTATTTTTTGGTTCAATCGGCATTTTCATGCTCGGATCGGCATTGTGTGCGGCGGCAGCCAATCTGCCCATGCTGGTGATGGCGCGGGTGATTCAGGGCATAGGCGGGTCGATGTTGGTACCCGTACCGCGCCTGACGATTTTGCGCGTGTACGACAAATCCCAACTCTTAAACGCCATCAACTATGCCGTAATGCCCGCTCTAATCGGCCCGATATTCGGCCCTTTGGTCGGCGGCTATTTGGTCGAATACGCATCTTGGCATTGGATTTTCCTGATGAACCTGCCCATAGGGCTGCTTGGCGTTTTGCTGGGCTGGCGGATTATGCCCGATGTCAAAGGCGAAAATACGGTTCTGGACTTGAGCGGCTACCTGACTTTCGCTTCGGCGGCGTGTCTCTTGATGTTGGCTGTGGAAATGGTGTCCCACTCTGGCGCGGTTTGGTTTTCGCTCTTACTCGCACTCGGCGGCACGGCATTCGCCCTGCTCTACTACCGCCACATGAAAACCGCCGCCAACCCGATTTATGCGGCGGATTTGTTCCAAGTCCGCACCTTCCGGCTGGGTCTGACAGGCAATCTGTTCAGCCGGCTCGGTATCAGTTCCATCCCTTTTTTGCTGCCGCTATTGTTTCAAGTCGCGTTCGGCTTTGCCGCCAGCGTATCCGGCTGGTTGGTCGCGCCCGTCGCATTCGCCTCGCTTGTTGTCAAACCGCTCATCAAGCCCCTGATGTCGCGCTTCGGCTACCGCAGCGTGTTGATTTGGAACACGCGCCTCCTCGCCATACTGATTATGCTGCTTGCCCTACCCGACGCCGACACGTCCTTAAGCGTCTGGATAGTTCTGCTGCTCCTCATCGGCACCTGCAACTCCATCCAGTTTTCCGCCATGAACACCCTGACCATCGCCGACCTGCGCGCGCACCAAACCGGCAGCGGCAACAGCCTGATGGCGGTCAACCAACAACTCGCCATCAGCCTCGGCATTGCGCTCGGCGCGCTTATCCTGCAAAACTGGTCGCAAAGCAGCTTCACCGCAGGCAACCTCCACCTCTCATTCCGCCTTACCCTGCTTTCCATCGGCTTGATTACGCTTGTCTCCAGCACCATATTCAGCCGCCTGCACATTTCCGACGGACGCAACCTAACGACTTCAAAAAAATAGGTTAAAATGCGAACCGTATAAACATCGAACTTCTTTTCAGACGACCCTTCTAAATAAAAATACCGTTTCAGCGAAAAAGGTCGTCTGAAACGCCCTCAAGAATGAAAAAAATCCATCTCATCCTTATGCTTCCGGTTTTTCTGACAGGTTGCGCCGGCCTGCCCTCACTGGACGATCGCCCTGAAAGCCACTACCTCGACATCCGTTCCGCCCCGCGCATGGATGCCCTGCTCAACACCGCCACTGCCAAAACCGGCGGCGATATTTCCAATGTCTATCTGCTCAACGACGCGCACGAAGCCTTCGTCGCCCGCGCCGCCCTGATTGAAGCCGCCGACCACACCCTGGACCTCCAATACTACATCTGGCACAACGACATCTCCGGCAAGCTCATGTTCAACCTGATCCACCGTGCCGCCGAACGCGGCGTGCGCGTGCGCCTGCTACTGGACGACAACAACACCAACGGTCTGGACAACGTCCTGCTCGCCCTCGACAGCCATCCCAATATCGAAATCCGCCTGTTCAACCCCTTCGTCCGCCGCAAATGGCGCGCGCTGGGCTATTTGACCGACTTCCCGCGCCTCAACCGCCGGATGCACAACAAATCCTTCACCGCCGACAACCGCGCCACCATCCTCGGCGGGCGCAATATCGGCGACGAATATTTTAAAGTCGGCGAAGACACCATCTTTGCCGACCTCGACATCCTCGCCACCGGCCGCGTCGTGACCGAAGTTTCCCAAGACTTCGACCGTTACTGGGCAAGCCATTCCTCCTACACCGTCGCCAGCATCATCAAAAAAGGCGATATCGAAAAAGGCTTCCAAGAGCTGGGTTACAACGACAAAGACAAAAACGAAACCCTCAGCCGCTACCGCAGCAGCATCGAAAATTCCGAACTCTATAAAAAAATGCAGAGCAACAGCATAGACTGGCAAAGCGTCCACACCCGCCTGATCAGCGACGACCCCGCCAAAGGGCTGGACCGCGACCGCCACAAACCGCCCATTTTCGACCGCATGCAAAATGCCCTGAAAACGCCCGAAAAAAGCGTCTATCTCGTTTCGCCCTATTTCGTTCCCACCAAATCAGGCGTGCGCGCGCTCGACCAACTCGTCAAAAACGGCGTGGACGTAACCGTCCTGACCAACTCGCTCCAAGCGACCGATGTCGCCGCCGTCCACTCAGGCTACGTCAAATACCGCAAGCCCCTGCTCAAAGCCGGTGTCAAACTCTACGAGCTGCAACCCAACCACGCCGTCCCCACCACCAAAGACCGCGGTCTGACCGGCAGTTCCGCCACCAGCCTGCACGCCAAAACCTTCATCGTGGACGAAAAACGCGTCTTCATCGGCTCATTCAACCTCGACCCGCGCTCCGCCAGACTCAACACCGAAATGGGCGTCGTCCTCGAAAGCCCCAAAATCGCAGGCGAAATGCAGCGCACCCTCGTCAATACCACCCCGAAATACGCCTATCAGGTTACCCTCGACAAATACAACAAACTTCACTGGTACGACCCCGCCACCCAAAAAACCTACTCCGCCGAGCCGGAAGCCAAATTCTGGAAACGTGTTACCTCCAAAATCCTCTCCATCCTGCCGATAGAAGGATTGCTGTAAGACCCAAACGAAAGGTCGTCTGAAAACCTGTATTTCAAGTTTTCAGACGACCTCAAAACAAAAATACGGACAAACCCATCACACAAATATAGTGGATTAAATTTAAACCAGGACAAGGCGACGAAGCCGCAGACAGTACAGATAGTACGGAACCGA
>CAUSOO010000092.1:0-8769 GCA_963533245.1 uncultured Neisseria sp. | reverse complement strand
CAGCCGCCCAAGCCGATGAAGTTCATGTCTTTGGAGAGGTGGTAGTTGCTGCCTTCGCCGGTCGGTACATCATCGCGGATGATGTAGGGTTCGACCACGACGTGTTGGCCGACTTTGAGGTCGTCCACGCCTTCGCCGACGGCATAAACCACGCCGGAGAACTCGTGTCCCATCGTTACGGGCGCGGACTCGCCGGAAATCGGGTGCGGATGGCCGCAGGGCGGGATGAAAATCGGGCCTTCCATAAATTCGTGCAGGTCGGTGCCGCAGATGCCGCACCAGGCGACGTTGATGCCGACGGTGCCGGGGGCGACGGTCGGTTCGGGGATGTCTTCGATGCGGATGTCGCCTTTATCGTAAAAACGTGCTGCTTTCATTGTAACGCTCCTTGTTTTGAGGTTGAAAAGAAAGGTCGTCTGAAAGGTAGGACGGCTTTTCAGTAAGGGCGGGAAGGATGTGTGGGATGTGCGACGAATATATGGTCATTTTAATGATGCGGCAGGTAGGTTGTGTAGGATAAGCAACACAGGCCGCGCGATATTGCTTTGATATTTCGTTATTTTACTACATTTCGATGTGAGTGATATGTCGGCTTGCGTAAAAACGAAGCAGGGCTTGTCCGCGGTCAAGTTTTGGATGGAAGGGGCTTGAGGTATTCGTCAAAAAGATGCTGTCGGAAGACGGGAGGATTATTGGGGAAGGATGAAAATTGTTGACAACGCAGGTATTGCTTATTGAATTAATCAAAATTTTATTGCGAAAAAATTTGAATTTTAGAAATTTAAATATATAAAAACAGAAAAAATTTGATTTTTTGAAATAAAATTGCCGTAAGATGGCTAAAAGGCTTGTTTAAAACAGGTAAAGAAGGTAATCTATGCCTTAATTTATCTGAATTTGAAAGCAATAACAATGACCCAACAATACCCTACCGACGACATTAAGATTAGAGAAGTCAAAGAGCTGCTGCCGCCGATTGCCCATTTATACGAGCTGCCGATTTCCGAGGAAGCGGCGGGGCTGGTACACCGCACGCGGCATGAAATCGCCGATTTGGTTCACGGCAAGGACAACCGCCTGCTGGTGATTATCGGTCCGTGTTCCATCCATGACCCCAAAGCCGCATTGGAATACGCCGAACGTTTGCTGGTGTTGCGCAAGAAATATGAAAAAGAATTGCTGATTGTGATGCGCGTGTATTTTGAAAAACCGCGTACAACGGTGGGTTGGAAAGGTCTGATTAACGACCCGCACTTGGACGGCACGTTCGACATCAACTACGGCCTGCGTCAGGCACGCAGCTTGCTGCTGACGCTGAACAATATGGGCATGCCCGCTTCGACGGAGTTCCTCGACATGATTACGCCGCAATATTACGCGGACTTGATTTCTTGGGGCGCGATCGGTGCGCGGACGACGGAAAGTCAGGTACACCGCGAACTCGCCAGCGGCCTGTCTTGTCCGGTCGGTTTCAAAAACGGTACGGACGGCAATCTGAAAATCGCCATCGACGCGATTGGCGCGGCAAGTCATCCGCATCACTTCCTGTCTGTAACCAAAGCGGGGCATTCCGCCATTGTGCATACCGGCGGCAATCCCGACTGCCACGTTATCCTGCGCGGCGGCAAAGAACCGAATTACAGCACCGAACACGTCAAATCGGCGGCGGAGCAATTAATAAAAGCCGGTTTGTCGCCCAAGCTGATGGTCGATTGCAGCCACGCAAACAGCCGTAAAGATTACAGACGGCAGATGGAAGTTGCCCAAGACGTCGCCGCGCAACTGGAAAACGGCGAAGACAATATTATGGGCGTGATGGTGGAAAGCCATTTGGTCGAAGGCAGACAGGACAAGCCCGAGGTTTACGGGCAAAGCATTACCGATGCCTGCATCGGCTGGGATACCACCGAAGAAATGCTCGCGCTTTTGGCTGCGGCAAACCGTAAACGGGTCGCGCCTTAAATCGGTTTGTGTGGCGAAAAAGAGGTCGTCTGAAAGGTCTGTGTGTGGGTAAAAACAGACAGTTTCAGACGACCTTTTATTTAATTTGTCTGATTTATCGGATTATGGTTTTTTCTAACTGTCCGCCTGTTAAGTTATCCTAGTTTAAAATGACTTTACTTATTGGAATAAATATTAATGACTTGGTGTGACATACTTTCGTTACTGAGTTAACCCACAACGGAGAACACACCATGAGCAAGTCTTTCTTGACTAAAACTTTGACCTTGATCGCCATTGCTACTTCTCTGAGTGCATGTGCGGGCATGACCCAAACACAACGCAATACTGCTACTGGCGCGGTATTGGGCGGTGTAGCGGGTAACTTGATCGGTGGCGATACCGGCTCTACTTTGGGCGGCGCTGCATTAGGCGGCGTCATCGGCAGCCAAGTCCACAGACATCGTTAATTTTTAAAACGATAAAAGCCGGTCGGACCTTAAATAGGTTCGGCCGGCTTTTTTTATTGGGCGTGATTGAATCAGAAAAATGTTTGCGCAAGGTTGGGGAGAGTTCAAAATTATGGATTGCTTTTCTGTGGGTTGGGCGAGTATGCCGGTTTGTTGTCAGGCGAACGCGTCGCCGCGCATTCGCCGTTCTCAAACACCAACACCTTCTCCGGCCAGCGCAACGCCGCCAGCCTGAACTGTTCGGGACGGTATTTCTGCGGGAATTTCCTTGCCCGCCAGCTTGCGCCAATCGAGAAATCGACGCAGAACACGTTGCGCCGCGCCCCGTGCCAGACATCCGGCTGCGGCGGCAGCAACAGCCGTTCGGCGGCAACGGCAGCGGGAGACGGCTGCCAACTGCGCCAATAATGGCCGATAACGACGGGCGTATCGTCACAGTAGTCGTCCCACCACGCGCAACGGGTCGTACCGCGCCAACGTCCGCCGGCGTAAAACGGCTCGTCCGCCAAACGCTCCACGCCGCTGGTGAGGGCGCGTATCGGATGCAGGCGGCTGCGTTCGAGTTCGTATCGCGCCGTGGCGGGCATGGGCGGCGGCGCATGGTCGGGATTTTCCGCCTGCGGGGCGTAATGCGCCTGTTCGTAGAGGTAGTCGGGATACCAAGAGGCCGTCTGAAGGCGGTGTTTCAACTCGGCATCGAAGCGGCGGTATTGCGCGGTCAGGCTTTCGCCTTTTGCTTCTTCGAGGCGTTCGATTTGCGACGGCAGCCAGGCGGCGTGGACGATGCGCAGGTCTTCGCGCTCCAGCAGCAGGGGCTGTTCGGCCAGCCATGCGCGCAATTCGTTTTTTTCTTTCTCTTCCACGCAATGCCACGGCGCGTAATGGGCGTCTTTTTCGGCGCGGACATCGAAAAACCAGCCGGAGCCGTCTTTCGGGTCGTCGGCAAGGATGTTCAATTCGTGGTTGCCCAAAACCATCCATGCCCATCCGCGTTCGTAAGCCTGTTTAAACCACGCCAGCATCGCCGGGCTGTCGGGACCGCGGTCGCACAAATCGCCGACGAACACCAGCCGCCGCCCGCGCGGATGGAAACCGTCGTCGCGGTAGCCGAGCCGGTGCAGCAGCGATTGAAAGGCGGCAAATTCGCCGTGAACGTCGCCGACGATGTCCAGCGGCGTGTCGGGCAGTGATTGGTGGTATGGATAGGACATGATGGTGGGGGTCGTCTGAAAATTGGGATTCCCAAGTTTTCAGACGACCTCGGGCAATTTCAAGAAGTTTTCGCGGTAGTAACGCATTTCCTCGATGCTTTCGAGAATATCGTCCAAAGCCTGATGCGAACCGCGCTTTACCACGCCTTTGGCAACGGGCGGATTCCAACGTTTGGCGAGTTCTTTCAGGGTGGACACGTCCAGATTGCGGTAGTGGAAATACGCTTCGAGGCGCGGCATGTATTTGACCATGAAGCGGCGGTCTTGATGGATGGAATTGCCGCACATCGGCGTGGCTTTTTCCGGAATCCATTGCGCGATAAAGTCGAGCAGTTTCTGCTCAACTTCGGCTTCGGACAGCCGCGATTCGCGCACGCGCTGGGTCAGCCCCGTGCGGCCGTGGGTGGCGGTGTTCCAGGCGTCCATGCCGTCGAGCAGTTCGTCGCTTTGGTGGACGACATAAACTTCGGACTGCGCCAAGACGTTCAAATCGGAGTCGGTAATAATCATGGCGACTTCGATAATGCGTTCGCGTTCGGGGTCAAGACCGGTCATTTCCATATCGAGCCAGCAGAGGTTGCTTGCGTTTTGAGTCATTTCAGACGACCTTTCGTCGGTTTAAAAACAATGGGCGGTATTATAGTGGATTAACTTCAAATCAGGATAAGGCAAAGCGATCGCGTAAACAAAGGGTCGTCTGAAAACCAATGCGGCGGGTTTGTTCTATTGTTTCAGACGACTATTTTTATTAGGGGAGGATTCGCGGGCGAAGCCCACGCTACGGGTTGTCGAGTTTGAGTTAAAACTGTTCCAAATAATATAAGGTCGTCTGAAACCCGTTTTCAGACGACCTTTTTTGCCATTTTACTTCACTGCCGATTCAAATCAGAACAAGCCGTGAATCACGCCGTCTGCGTCCACGTCGATTTTCTCGGCGGCGGGGACTTTGGGCAGGCCGGGCATTTTCATCATGTTGCCGCACAGGGCGACGATGAAGCCTGCACCCGCGGAAACGGTGATGCCGCGCACGGTGATGCGGAAGCCTTCGGGGCAGCCCAAGAGTTTGGCGTTGTCGCTGAGGGAATATTGGGTTTTCGCCATGCAGACGGGCATTTTGTCCAAGCCCAGTTTTTCCAGCGAGGCGATTTCGGCGGATGCTTCCGCGCTGAAATCGACGTCTTCCGCGCCGTACACTTTTTGGGCGATGGCGCGGATTTTGTCTTTGATGCTCAACTCGACATCGTAGGCGAAGCCGAAGTTATTGGGTTGATTGTCGATGGCGTTGACGACTTTGCGCGCCAAATCCGCGCCGCCCGCGCCGCCTTTGCCCCACACTTCGGTCAGGGAAACTTCGACGCCGTGTTCGGCGCAGGCTTTTTCAATCATTGCCAACTCGGCATCGGAGTCGGACACGAAGCGGTTGATGGCGACGACGACGGGCAGGCCGAATACGTTTTTCAGGTTGGAAATGTGTTTCAGCAGGTTGGGCAGGCCTTTTGCCAAGGCTTCGAGGTTTTCTTCACCGAGGTTGGCGCGTTCTACGCCGCCGTTGTATTTCAAGGCGCGGACGGTGGCGACGACGACGGCTGCGTCGGGTTTCAAGGCGGCAAGGCGGCATTTGATGTCGCAGAATTTTTCCGCGCCCAAATCCGCGCCGAAGCCTGCTTCGGTTACGGCGTAATCGGCAAGGTGTTTCGCCAGTCGGGTGGCGGTAACGGAGTTGCAGCCGTGGGCGATGTTGGCGAAGGGGCCGCCGTGTACGAAGGCGGGCGTGCCTTCGATGGTTTGCACCAAGTTGGGCTTGATGGCGTCTTTGAGCAATGCCGCCATCGCGCCGTGGGCTTTCAAATCTTTGGCGTAAACGGGGCTGCCGTCTTTGGCGTAGGCGACGAGGATGTTGCCCAAACGCTCTTTCAAATCGCTGATGTCTTTGGCAAGGCAGAATACCGCCATGACTTCGGAGGCGACGGTGATGTCGAAGCCGTCGGGACGAATCACGCCGTCAACGGGTTTGCCCATGCCGTCGATGATGTTGCGCAACTGGCGGTCGTTCATATCGACCACGCGCCGCCACAGCACGCGTTTGGGGTCGATGTTCAACTCGTTGCCTTGGTAGATGTGGTTGTCGAGCATGGCGGCCAAGAGGTTATTCGCCGCGCCGATGGCGTGGAAGTCGCCGGTGAAGTGCAGGTTGATGTCTTCCATCGGCAAAACTTGGGCATAGCCGCCGCCCGCCGCGCCGCCTTTGACGCCGAACACAGGCCCCAAAGAAGGTTCGCGCAGGGCGATAACAGAATCTTTGCCGATGTGGCGCAACGCGTCCGCCAAACCGATGGTCACGGTGGTTTTGCCTTCGCCCGCCGGAGTCGGGTTAATGGCGGTAACCAAAATCAGACGGCCTTGTTTTTGCGGCAGTTTGAACGCTTCGGCAGGGTTGATCTTGGCTTTGTAATGGCCGTAGGGTTCGATATTGTCCACGTTCAAACCCAGCTTGGCGGCAATTTCGCCAATCGGACGCATGGTGGAAGATTGGGCGATTTCGGCATCGGTTTTGAAGCTCATGATTTTCCTTTACTGAATGGAGAAAAAGAGAGGAGGGTCGTCTGAAAGCCCATCGGAAAGACAAACGCTGATGGATTCAAAAGAATATTAGGCATATTATAGCGTTATCTGAGAATGAATCGCAGTGAAAAATTCGATAATTCAATAAGAATGCGGTTCATATTGTTGACAATCCACAAGAGAAACGGACAAACATGGGCAGCAACGCATGGCTTTTCTGGGCATTGGCATCCGCAGGCTTCGCCTCGCTGACGGCGATTTTCGCCAAAATGGGTTTGCAGGGCATCGATTCGGATTTCGCCACCTTCATCCGTACGCTGGTCATCCTCGCCGCGCTGGTCTTGTTCCTGACCTACACCGGCAAATGGCAGGGCGTGAACGGGTTCACAGGAAGAAACTGGACATTCCTGATTCTCTCCGGCCTCGCCACCGGCGCATCCTGGCTCGCCTACTTCAAAGCCCTGCAACTGGGCAACGCCTCGCAAGTCGCCCCCGTTGATAAATTCAGTCTGGTATTGGTCGCGCTGATGGCAGTGGTCTTTCTGGACGAACGCCCCAGCACGCAGGAATGGGTAGGCTTGGGACTGGTTACGGCGGGCGTGTTGACGCTGGCTTTGAAGCGGTAAGGCGAAATGATTTTTCAGACGACCTTTTAAGCTGAGGGGTCGTCTGAAAATGTTGTGTTGCAAATAGGGTTGAAGGCTTACCGTCATTTGCGGCGATGGTTTTGTGTATAGTAGATTAACTTTAAACCAGTACGGTGTTGTCTCGCCTTAGCTCAAAGAGAACGATTCTCTAAGGTGCTGAAGCACCAAGTGATATCTGTACTGTCTGCGGCTTCGTCGCCTTGTCCTGATTTAGTTAATCCACTATACATACGGCAGGAATCGAATCCATCAAAAAGGTCGTCTGAAAAACAAAATGTTCAGACGACCTTTTTGTCTGCTCCGTTTTCAACATTCCACAACGCGGACGGAGACAGGGACGGCTTTTTTCTGGAGGGTGATGGCGAGTCCGGCAAGCGAGGTTTCTTTGTAGGTGGACTTCATGTCGCGTCCTGTTTGCAACATGGTTTGGATGACTTCGTCGAGCGAGACTTTTTTGTCCGTGCCGTCTTCCAGAAGGGCGAGGGTGCCGAGTTTGAGGGCTTTTTCGGCGGCGATGCCGTTGCGTTCGATGCAGGGGATTTGCACTAGTCCGCCGACGGGGTCGCAGGTCAGGCCCAAATGGTGTTCCATCGCCATTTCGGCGGCGTTTTCCACTTGTTTGGGCGTGCCGCTGATGACTTCGGCGTATGCGCCCGCCGCCATGGAGCAGGCGACGCCGACTTCGCCTTGGCAGCCGACGTCTGCGCCGGAGATGGAGGCGTTGGTTTTGTAGAGGATGCCGATGGCGCCTGCGGTGAGCAGGAAGTTTTCGACGCGCTCTTGCGTGGCGTGCGGGTTGAACTTGCGGAAGTAGTGCAGGACGGCGGGGATGATGCCGGCGGCGCCGTTGGTCGGGGCGGTCACGACGCGTCCGCCGGCGGCGTTTTCTTCATTGACTGCCATGGCGTAAACCATCGGCCAAAGCTGGGTGTTGACGATTTCGGTTTCGCGCAGGGCTTTGAGTTTGGCGGCAAGCTGCGGGGCGCGGCGGCGGACGTTCAAGCCGCCGGGCAGTTCGCCGTCTGCCGCCAGCCCGCGTTTGATGCAGCCTTCCATAACGTCGGCAACGCCGGCAACGCGGCGGCGGATTTCGGCTTCGCTGCAACCGGCAAGCGCGGCTTCGTTTGCCAACACGGCTTCGGAGATGTCGAGCTGGTTCATGCGGCATTGGGCGAGCAGTTCGGCGCAGCTGGTGTAAGGGTAGGGGACTGGGCGCGTTTGTTCGGCTTGTTTGTCAAATTCTTGATCGGTAACGATAAAGCCGCCGCCGATGGAGTAGTAAATTTGTTCTTTGAGTTTGCCGCCGTCTTTGCCGTAGGCGGTGAAATTCAGTCCGTTCGGGTGTTTGGGCAACACTTGGTCGCCGCGTATGTTCAGGTCGCTGTCGGGGTTGAAGCTGATTTCGCGTCCGTTGAGGCGGAGGATGTGTTGCGTGCGGATGCGTTCGAGACGGTCGGGGATGTCGGCGAGGGGGATGTCGTGCGGCAGGCTGCCTTCCAAGCCGAGCAGGAGGGCGTCGAATGTGCCGTGTCCGCGTCCTGTCAGCGCCAGCGAGCCGTAAATGTCGATGACGATGCGTTCGGTTTGCGCGTCCAGCCCTGATTGTTTGAGGTCGTCTGAAAAGGCGGCGGCGGCTTTCATGGGGCCGACGGTGTGGGAGCTGGAGGGGCCGATGCCGATTTTGAAAATGTCGAAAATACTGATCATGATGTGTTTTCCCTCAATGTTGGCTGTTTGTGTGGCGGGATGCGGATGTTGTCTGTGTCGGGTGGTTTGATGTGTCGCGTGGGTTAAGGCTTGTTTTCACGCGTCTGAAAGTCTGCGTATTTTAGCCTTTTTTGTCGGACGGATGATGCGCGGGCTGCCGTCGCAAAAGTATACGGCATTATAGTGGATTAAATTTAAATCAGGACAAGGCGACGAAGCCGCAGACAGTAC
>CAUSOO010000091.1:0-8826 GCA_963533245.1 uncultured Neisseria sp. | reverse complement strand
TTTGGCAATCTTGTTGCCGCCGTTGTTCAGACCGGCAGTAGTCAGTGACACTTGGTTCGGAGAACTGTCATCACCAATCTTCAGACCGTCGGTCGTCAATACGCTGTTACCTGCGGTAACTTTAGGCGTGGTCAGTCCGGCAGCGGTCAGAATGCTGTCGCCAACTGTTACTTTGTTGAACTCAACGTCTTCCGCAGTCGCTACGGTGATGTTCTTACCGTCGCGGGTCACTTTGATGTTTTTACCTTCTTTAATGGCTACTTCATCATCAGGACTGATTTTTTCAGACGACGTTTCTTCGTTGACTTTCAGCTTCCAACCTTTCTCGGCAGTCTCTTTCACTGACTTGATCGCCTCGTGAATGTTGCCTTTGCCTGTGTCGCCAATGTTGGCAGTGGTTACGTTGCCGTTGTTGTTCTCAGCTTCTCCGCCCAAGATGGTTTTCAGGTTCGCTTGGGTTGCGTCCAACTGGGCTTCGGTCGCGGCTTTGTTCGAAGTCGCAAAGTCTGTGCCGCCCAATGTGGTGTTGGTCAGTCCGCTCACTGTACCGGTCGTACCGTCAATCACAACTGGTTTTTGACCTGCTTTGCCAACAGTAATCTTGTCAGCCAGGCTGAAGTCTATTTCGTTGTCCGCTACGGTCGTCACGATGTTCTTGTCTTTGCTCGTATAGGTAACGGTTTCGCCCAGGTTGACTTTGTCTTCATTGCCGTTGTCGGCGGCAATCTTCAGACCTTTGCTGACTTCTTCGCCTACTTTGTTCAATGCGTCTTGAACGGTGCCTACGGCTTCATGTTTCGTACCGTCCGCTTTGGTTACGGTAAAGGCAGGTGCTGCAACATCTCCGGTTACCGGATCAATGCTGGTATTCAACGCTTTGGCAATCGGGCTCAGCTGGCTGACGTTCACTCCGTCGGTGGCATCCGTACCTTTGGCTACTTTGGCAATCTTGTTGCCGCCGTTGTTCAGACCGGCAGTAGTCAGTGACACTTGGCTTGGCGAACCGTCCGCACCGATCTTCAGACCTTCTCCGCTCAGTACGCTGTCGCCTGCGGTAACTTTAGGCGTGGTCAGTCCGGTAGTGGTCAGTTCGCTGTTGCCTGCCTTCAAAGTCTCGGCAGTTACACTGTTCAACGTAATGTCGTCTTTCAGATTGACTTTAATGCCGTCTGTACCCGCTTCGGTAACCACATTTTTGTTGTCGCCTTTAATTGCCAGCGTTTCGTCCAGTTTTTTAGTCACGGGAGAGCCGCTATCGCCGTTAAAGGTAATACCTTTGGTATCGACGATATTTTTCGCATCCACGCCCTTTTGAATCTCGGCTTTGGCGTCGTCTGAAAGGTCAAGTTCGTAGTTGGTGGTTTTGGTTTGGTTACTGTTTGTCGCTTCAGTCGGATTCAATGCCAGCTTACCATCAGATTTTACGCTCACAGTCGTTTTATCGGCATGAACGGTATAAAGTGTCTGATTACCAGTAACTTGAGAAGCAACATGGGTATTATCGCCTGCCGCTACGATGCTGATTTTCTCGCTGTCGGCAACGGCTTTATTGATGGCATTGGCAACATCAGTTGCGGTAGCAAATGCATCGCCTGCTGTATCCGCACTGATTACGCCGCCAGTACCTGCTGTCAACGTAGATTTATTGACATTGAACGCAACGGTGCCGTTTTTGTTTTCGGCGGTCGTACCTGTGCCATTAACGAAG
The DNA here is from genome assembly GCA_963533245.1 of uncultured Neisseria sp. Classification (GTDB taxonomy): domain Bacteria; phylum Pseudomonadota; class Gammaproteobacteria; order Burkholderiales; family Neisseriaceae; genus Neisseria. The sequence goes on along the minus strand of CAUSOO010000091.1, from coordinate 7,118 downwards.
TTCAGCGTTGAATCGTCTTTAGTCAAGGTTTTAGCATCTGTACCGTTGACTTGTACGCCGATGTTTTGCAATGCGCTGTCGGCTTTTGTCAAAGAGGCTTTGGTTTTGTCAGACAAATCCAGTTTGTAGGTAGTGACATTGGTGGTTGTATCTTCAGACGACGTAAGTTTCAAACCATCTACACTACTGTCGAGCGCAACGGCTGCACCTTTGGCGTTGACGGTGTAAACCGTATGACCGTCAGTCGGGTTATCGGTTTTGGTTACGCTGGCAACATTCGTACCCCCTTGAACCTCGGTTTTCGCAGCTTTAACTTGTTTGAAGCTTGCTGCGTCGGTATCAGCCACGCCGTCAGCAATGTTGGTAACCTTGTTGCCGCCGTTGGAGAGTCCGCCCGCAGTCAGGCTCACTGGGTTGCTGCCGGAGCCGATGGTTACGCCGGAGCCGTTAACGGTCGTACCGGCAGCGGTTACATCGCCGCTGAAGGCTGCGGAAGTCAGTCCGGTCAATTCTTTTGCCAATTTGACGTTCAACGTGTGATTTTGGTCGTCTGAAACCACACCAATATTATTATCGGATAGCTTAGTCTTATCAGTTTGTCCGCCTTTGACTGCTACGGTGCTGCCGAGTTGGCGATCAAATTTCGTGCCTGTGTCGCCTTCGAAATTCAACGGCGTGCGTACGGCATTACTCAAAGCGGTAAGCGCGTCACCTACTTTGTTGTAACCTGCTACGCTTGAAGTAGAAGGGTCGCCTGAAATGACGCTGTAAGTCGGCGCAGTAATCGTGCCGTCGGGATTCACTTTAGTGCCGATGGCTTCGGCGATTTTGTTCAATTGGGAAACATTGACCGCATCATTGTCTTTAGCACCGTTCTTCACATTGCCGACTGTGGTCGGAGTAGTGGTTTGCGGATCGGTCGGGTTCAATGCGGCAATGGTTACATCGCCTGAGTATTCGGTGTTGTCGTCAATATGTTTGAACGATACGGTTTTCACATTCGTACCCGGAGCAACAGTTACTTCACGTCTCAGAATTCTGCCATCCGCACCAATGTAAGAGAACGGCGCATCATTGTTGACAGTCGTCAGCGTGCTGACGCTCAGGTTTGCCATTGCTTCTTGCAACTGACCCAGATTAACCGCGTCTTTGGTATCAGTACCACTCAAGACATTGGTAATCTTGTTGCCGCTCATATCCAATCCGCCCTTAGCGGTAACTTTGCCCGTGAATTCCGGATTATCGACGGTATTGATGCTGACGGTTGCACCGTTTTGACGCAGGGAGATATTTTTGCCCGCTTCCAACGTAATGGTTGAACCGCTGGTAACGTCTTGCAGTGTATGGTTTTCCGATACACCGTTGGTACCACCAGTCTGCGCTATCGTCAGTTTGAACGGTTTGTACGCATTAGTTTTCAGATCACGAATAGCCGCATCGATGGTATTTTGACCTGTACCGCCGATGTTGCTCATTGTAAAGCCGCCATCTTCGCCGACTGCGGCATCACCGCCCAATACATTTTTAACAGTTTTAGCAGTATTGCCCAAAACGTTTTGTACCGCGTACAGCTGGCTGCCGTTGATGGCATCCGTAGATGTACTAGAGATTTCGCCCGGAGCAACGTTTTTCAATTGACGTTCGTAGCCTGACGAACCGAAAGACACTTGGTCGCCAGAGGTAATACGGTTGCCGCCTGCAAAGCCTGAGTATTTCAGATTGTTGACAGTAGCTTCGTTGACTTCGATTGCATTGGTTGTAGTCGTACTGCCCGCACCGATTGCGACAGAGTTGCCTTTGGTGGCTTTCGCGCCCATACCGAATGCGGCAGAGGCGACGCCTTCAGCAATCGTACCCGTACCAAAGGCTGTGGATAATTGGCCTATTGCCTGTGATTTAGTACCAATGGCTACCGCAGCTTCGCTTGAAGTCGTATGAGTATAACTGCCGGTTACCATCACATCGCCGGTATAGTCTTGATAAACCTCTTTAACCGTTTTACCCCCCGTACCGTCTACAGTTTTCACTGCAACGGTATCCCAGTCGTCCGCACCAATGGCAATAGAAGAATTGCCTTTTGCGTCTACATTGTTACCGATGGCAGTAGATTGATCGCCCCATGCATTGGCGTATGAACCGATAGCAATGGTTTGATTGTAATCATCTTCAGCCGAAGCTGGTTTTGCAGGATTGGTTGCAGAAGCGTGATAGCCGATGACGACAGAGCGCGAGTTATTGGATTGAGCCTGATCACCGATAACAACGGAGCTATATTTCAAAGCCTGTGCATCATTACCGATAGCAACTCCCGCGGATGCAGCTGCATGACTGGATTTACCGATGGCGATACTATTACTATGATCGGCATTTGCACCATTACCTAAAGCAATAGCGTTTTCCAAACGAGTATGGCTGTTCAAACCAAGCGCCAAAGAAGCCGCGCCGTCTGCATTGGCTAAACGCCCTAACGCAACAGAATCTTCTTTCCAAGCATTATTGCCAGAGCCGATAGCGATAGCATTCACTTCGGCAGCCTTCGCGCCATCACCCAACGCAATGCCACTATCCTTGGCAGCATGGCTAGACTTACCAATAGCGACTGCCTTGCTACCTACTGCCTGCGCCTCATGACCGAGAGCAACCGCGCTGCTTGCTTCGGCTTTGGCGGAATGACCACCTGCAAATGATGCCCAGCCCGAAGCATTGGTATTGAAACCGACAGCCGTTGCCCCTGCATTATTCGCGTTGGTATAAGCACCCAAAGCCACAGCAGAGTCATTAAGTGCATTTGCACCATCGCCCAATGCTACGCTAGATTTGCCCAATGCATTGGATGCCTGACCGCCTGCAAAAGAATTCTGACCAAAAGCATTCGCCGACTGACCGACCGCGGTCGCGTTCGTACCGCTGGCTTTACTTGCCGCACCCACGGCGACCGAGCCTTCACCCGTAGTCGTACCGTTGACACTAGCAACAGAGCCTGTGGCTGCTTCGACGGAAGCCTTGTTACCGATTACTACCGCATTTTTCGCCGCTGCTTTGGTTTCGCTACCGACTGCGATGGCAGATTCAGCCGATGCCTGAGCCTTCAGACCTACCGCAGTTGTACCATTGGCAGTCGCAGAAGCATCTACACCTGCGGCAAGCGCGTTGTCGCCTGTCGCACCGTCGTTGTTGTAGTTACCTTTAGTTTGATCTTCGTTTTTGACGCTGTAAAAATGGGTTTGTGACGTACCGGTCAGCTTACCGTCAACAACCTTGATGGTTTTGTCGTCCACCTTAACGTCGTATTTGATTTTAGTATTGCCGTCTGCTTCGGTATCAACGGTAACGGTAGTTGCATTGCCGTCGGCAAACTGCACGCTTTCGCCGGGCGAAACAATGCCCTTCGCCGCGCCCGAATTATCTTTGACGGCAAAGCCTTGGTTAACGTAAGTATTGAGATTGGTCAGCGCATCGGCAACGCTCCGAGCAGGAGTTGCATTGAAGTTAGCTGTACCATTACCTGCCATATTCGGCGTAGCACTGCCTTTGAGCACGTTATAAGACGGTAACGTTACCGTACCTTGACGGTTTGTAGGATCAGTACTCACAGTCGCGCCGCCACCCAATGCATCGGCAACCGCTTTGGCGATATTGCCCGAGCCAGCATGAAGCGCGTAAAGCTGGCTGCCGTTAATCGCATCGGTAGAAGTTGCAGTGATTGCACCTGGTGCAACATGTTTCAACTGACGCTCATAGCCCTCCGAACCGAAAGAAACTTGAGAACCTGAGGTAATATGTGTCGTTCCCGCAAAACCGCCGTAAGTAATACCGTTGACTGTCGCAGTCGTTACGGCCGTTGCATCGGTACGCGTATGCGAACCTGCACCGATTGCGACGGATTTATTCTGACTGGCGGTTGCGCCTACACCAAACGCCGCCGCACCCACGCCAGATGCGGACGTACCTGAACCAAAAGCGGTTGATAACGTACCCTCAGCAAGTGCGGCTACACCAATAGCGACAGCGGCATCGCCTGCAGTTGTACCTTTGAATGGATTTTTATAAGCCTCACCTTGTGCCTTCATTTCCACACCGGTCAACTCTTGGTATACCTGATGGACCTGTTTATTTCCTGCTGCTGCAACTTGTTTGGTCCGTACGATATTCCAATCGTCACCACCGATAGCAATAGATGAATCCCCTTCTGCACGGGTATTGTTACCAATGGAAGTTGATTGCGTACCTGAAGCAATAGCATCCGGACCGATGGCAACTGCCTGGGTGGCACCTATTGCTCTTGCAGTCCAACCGATGGCAAGGCTTTGTTTAGTGGCTGCTTGCGTCAATTTAGTACCTTCAGACCTACCAATGGCAATAGAATCTTCTCCCACTGCTTGTGTACCAGCACCGATAGCAATCGCATGGTTTGCCTTCGCTTGTGCTTCCGTACCCACAGCAATTGCATTATTACCACGCGCTGTTAAGTTACTACCTACACCGATGGCACCATTCCCGTTAACACCTTGATTCGCCATTCTGCTCGCATCATTATTGCCAATCGCAATGGCACCATTGCCATTAGCAGTAGTATCCGTACCAATCCCTATCGCCTTTTGTCCAGTTGCCTGAAGATTAACACCAATAGCAATAGCATTATTGCCATTCGCAATAGTCGTATTAGTTGAATTCGGACCGATTGCCAAAGCTCCATTAGTTTTAGCTTGTGCGTTATTACCAATGGCAAGGGCACCCGTTCCATTTGCTGAAGTCGAACCATTACCGATGGCGAATACCGCCCCACCTGTTGCAGACTGTTCTGGAATTGTAGCCCAAGCCCCTTCGGAAAATCCCAATAATGCCGCGCTCAACGCCGTCAGCCTGAACAAGGTTTTCAGACGACCTTCCTCTGAGGCGCGCACATCCCCTTCAGCACCTTCGCTGCTTGATTTGACACGTCCCTTCGCCAATTCGGAGGTAACGACGAAAGAGCCGATGGTACGGTTCCATACAACTTTGAAAATCTTATTCATAACAATCTCTCTTGGTTGGATTTATTAAAAAATATCAGATTGAATTCAAGCATATACAATCAAAACAAGACGTACTCCCCGCACTGCCCCGCCGCCGGATCTTCTTCTTCAGGCTCACGCGGATTTTATGAGGCAGGCATCCATTTATTTTGTTTATATGTTATTGAAAATCAACCAGGCTGACATTAATTGTCACTTAGGTACAATTTTTAGAACATATCTATATCTTGGGAAATAGTGTTTTAAGCTAATCAACCTTACCGTTTGTTTAAAAAAATCCCCGATAATCCGTAACTTTGCTTTTAAAATTAACACTTATTTACCAAATAATATAGAACTATGACTTTTACCCTGCAATTATCATGCCAAAGATGACATATCTGATTCATGCCTTCAGACTTCCATAAAGCATTTATACTAAAATGAAAAAATGCCGTAAGCGAATTTTGAAAAGGTCGTCTGAAAATAAACTGCAACAAGATCATGGACATCGCACCCTCTGTTCTCCATAAAAAAGAGCGTACTCGATACGCTCTTTCTGTTTCTGTCCATTTCTTTGGCGGCATTTTTTGGATTTGAATAGAACGGGGTTTTCTGGTTATCGCGATTCCTGCGTCAGTTAAAACCTACGGGCAAGGTTTGGTTTACGGATTTCTGCGCCAAACGCGCTTGATAAAAAGCGGATGCCTGCCCGTATGGGGCAACGGGAAGGGTTAGCCCTCCCATTCTTATAGTGGATTAACTTTAAATCAGGACAAGGTGACGAAGCCGCAGACAGTACAGATAGTACGGCAAGGCGAGGCAACGCCGTACTGGTTTAAAGTTAATCCACTATAAAAAACAAAGCCGCCATTGCGACAAAAAGGTCGTCTGAAACCTAAATTTTGGGTTTCAGACGACCTTTTTGCTTGGCGGGATTTATCCGCCCGCCGTCATGCTTTTCTCTAGTAGATTAACGGCAGGAAATGCGTTGTTTTATTTCAATTTGCTGTTTTTCAATGATTTGGATGATGTCGGCGGCTGCAATGTTTCGACGGCGATGTCTTTGGGGTGCGCCGCGATAAAGGACTTGGTCGCGCGCATGATTGCCTGTATGCGCGGGTCGTTCCAGCGGACGATTTGATGGTTTTCATCGCGCTTGTCCGACCAGATAATCACGCCGTCCATATATTTGCTGCTGATTTCGAGCATTTTCTGCCAGCGTTCGGCATCGATAAATTGTTTGAAATACGGGCTGTTGCTTGCGGAATAATATTGCGGCCAGAGGTAGCCGATGATTTTTTTGTCGGGATAGCGCTTTCTAATCTCAGCGACGGTGGTTTGGACGTCTTTTTCCCATTGTGCCAAATCGGGCGTGGTGATGTAGAACACGGGATTGGCATAGTCGCTGATGGCTGCGCTCATCTGACGGCGTTTGCTAAACTGCCGCCACTTTGCCAACACTGCCTCGTTGTCCGCCTGAGCTTGGTAGTAGCGGATGGCGTGCAGGTGTTCGTCGGGCAAGCCGTAGTTGCTGATGTAGGCGCGGGGATTTTCTTCTTTGAAAATCCGGTACATACGGACAAAATCGGTTTTAAGCTCTTGAGGCGTGAGGATTTGTCCGTCTTTTTCGGCAAACCAGGTTTCGATGTCGGTGGAGATGGTGCGGTAGCCTTCGCGATAGGACTGGCGCGCCAATTCGCGGATTCGCTTTTCGTTCAATACGCCGTGTTTGCGCTTGCCGGCAGGGTCGGGCATCACCAGCTCGGATTCGTAAATCAGGAATACTTTGGACAGTTTGTCGGCGGTCAGGTCGGGTTTGCCGACGTAGTCCATGCGGTCGTAAATGATAAAGTCTTTGCCTGAGGCAAGTGCGGAGGCGGCGGCAAGGAAGAGTAGGGATGCGGCGCGGATAAATGGTTTCATTGGGTTTTCTTTTTGGTGAAGGTCGGGGCTTGCTGTTTTGGCAATGCGAGGAGGACTCGATATAAATTAATGGGAAAGGTCGCGGCAAACAAGGCGGAAGGGGTAAAAACAAGTCAAAGGTCGTCTGAAAAGGGTAAGCGGCGTTTGAACTGCACCCCAAAAGTTGGACACATCCCCTCCAACTCACAAGGTGCAGTT